>JBDKUT010000067.1:0-18031 GCA_039679545.1 Thermotogota bacterium | reverse complement strand
ATCGTCACGTCGAGGTTCGTCGTGGGCTCGTCCGCGATCAACAGGTCTGGCTCGCAGGTGAGCGACATGGCGATCATCGCCCGCTGGCGCATTCCCCCGGACAGCTCGTGGGGATAGTTCCTCGCCTTCTCCACGGCGTCGGGGAGTCCAGTCTTGGCGAGGATCTTCGTCGCGTCCTTCAGCGCCTGCCCTTTGGCGCGGTGCTGGTGGTAGATGTACGGCTCGGCGACCTGGTACCCGATCCGGAACAGCGGATTGAGCGAACTGGTCGGGTCCTGGAAGATCATCGCGATGCGAGAGCCTCGGACGCGGTTCATCTCCTGCTCGCTCTTCTCGACGAGGTCCTCTCCGTCGAAGAGCACGCGTCCCGAGACGATCTTGCCCGGTTTCGCGACGAGCCCAAGGATCGACGTCGCTGTCACGGACTTGCCGCATCCGCTTTCCCCGACCAGTCCGAAGATCTCGCCGCGGCGGATCTCGAAGCTGACCTCATCGAGGGCTTCGACGACGCCTCCGTACGTGAAGAACTGCGTCTTCAGTCTGTCGACGACGAGGAGGTCTTCTCGGGTTTCCATGTCACCTCCGTCAGTCTTCGAAGCTTCGGGTCCAGCGAGTCACGGATCCCGTCCCCCAGAAGGTTGAACCCCAGTACCACCAACACGATGCCGAGTCCGGGGAACACAGACATCCACCACGCGCGCAGCATGTAGATTCGACCGTCGCTGACCATCCGGCCCCACTCCGGAATCGGAGGCTGGGCGCCGAACCCGAGGAAGCTGAGCGATGCAGCGGCGGTGATGACCCACCCCATGTCAAGCGTCAACGTCACGAGGATCGGCGACAAGCAGTTCGGCAGGATGTGCTTGAACATGATGTGCCAGTTGCTCGCTCCCCGGGACCGGGCGGCTTCGACGTAGCTCGTCTCTCTGACCGCCAGTGCCTGTCCCCGAACGAGGCGAGCGTACATCGGCCACCAGACGATCGACAGGGCGATCATTGCGTTGAACAGGGATGGCCCGAGGGCGGCCGAGAACGCCATCGCCAGGACCAACGAAGGGAACGCGAGGAACATGTCAGTGACCCGCATGATGACCTCATCGATCCACCCGCCGAACAAGCCGGCAATCCCCCCCAGGAGAACGCCGAGAGGAACAGCGATCGCGAGGACGATCAGCCCCGCCTTGATGCTGTGCTGCGCCCCGGCCAGCATACGGCTCAGGACGTCGCGCCCCATCGTATCGGTTCCCATGGGGTGCGACGCCGAGGGCGGCTGGAATCGGTCCTGGATGTTGGCGCTGATGGGGTCGTACGGAGCGAGCAGGCTTCCGAAGAGCGCGATGAGCATGAACGCAAGGGCAATCAGCCCTCCGATGACGGCCAGCTTGCTGTGCCGAAGCACGTAGAAGGTCAGGCCCCACTCTTTGGTGATCGGATGGAGGCGCTTCTGGAACAGCCGATAGCGAGACGAGAAGAGCGTGCTTCCAGGGATTCTCATCTGCGCTTCCCTCCCACGCGGATCCGCGGATCGATGACGCTGTAGAGAATGTCGACGATCAGATTCGACAAGAGCATGATCATGGCGACGACCAGCGTGTAGCCGACCACGGCCGGGAGATCGACCATGACAATCGATCCCGCCGCGTACCGCCCCATCCCCGGCCAGGCGAAGATCGTCTCCAGCAGGACGGTTCCACCCAACAACCAGCCGAATTCGACCCCGAGTACCGTCAGCGGCGGGATGATGGCGTTCTTCAGCGCATGGCGGTAGATGACGACCTTGCGCGGAAGTCCCTTGGCCTTTGCCGTAATTACGTACTCGGCCTCGAGAACCTCGAGCATGCTGCCGCGTGTGATCCGAACCAGGTACCCCATCGAGTAGAAAGCCAACGTCGCGGCCGGGAGGATCATGTGAATCGCCGCATCGCCGAAGGCGGTCCAGTTCCAGTTGAGAACGCTGTCGATGAGGACGAAACCGGTGTAGCGCGTGATGTCGATCGTCGATCGCCCCATCGCCGGGAGCCAGCCCAGCTTGTAGTAGAACAGGAACTGCAGCAGGAGCGCCGACCAGAAGAGCGGCGTCGAGACTCCGGTCAGCGCGACGACGCGGGAGAAGTGGTCCGTCGGGCGATTCCTCCGCAGAGCGGAGATGACGCCCAACGGAATCCCTAAGGCGATCGCTAGGAAGAAGGCACACATCGCCAGCTCGAAGGTCGCCGGGAAGAAGGCCTTCAGGTCATCCCGCACCGGCCGCCCGGTCGTTGGTGAGACCCCCAGGTCGAAGTGCAGGAGAACATTCTTCAGGTAAATGCCGATCTGGGTGTAGATCGGGTCGTTCAGGTGGTACCGCTCCTCAAGCGCCTGAACCTGCTCCGCTCGCGCTCGCGGCCCGGCCCAGGCCCGCGCCGGGTCGGCCGGAATGACGTACGCGATGACGAAGATGAGCACCAGCACGCCGAGCAGGACAGGAATCAGCATCGCGACGCGGCGCAGGATGTAGGTGCTGAGCCTCATGTCTTCTCCTCATCCTGCGGGAGGACCAGGTCGTCCCGCGGTTGTGGAATCAAAGGAGGGGCCGGAGTGAGACTCCGGCCCCGTGTTGGTCCGAATTCCTTCTTGCCTAGCCTTCCTTGTAGAGCGTCGAGAAATCGATCGGAAGGATCGGGTTGTAGTAGAAGCCCTTCACGGCGTTGTTGAGAACGACCACGTTCGACCGCTGGGAAACCCAGATGTACGGTGCATCCTGGAACGAGATCTCCTGGATCTGCCAGTACAGGTCGGCACGCTTCGCTACGTCGATCTCGGACTTCGCCTGCAGGATCAGGGCGTCCATTGCCGGGTTGTTGTACTGGTTCCCGTAGATGTGGTCGGCGTTGCTTGAGTTGCAGATGGCGTCGACGTAGTTGTCCGGGTCCGCGTAGTCCGGCAGCCAGCCCGACATAATGCCGTCCGTGTCATGGTTGCGGACGGTCCGGTACATCATGGCGTACACGATCTCTCGGATCTTCAGGTTGAAGCCGATCTGCCGGAGGCTGTCCTGCCAGAGCAGGGCCTCCTGCATCTTGACCTCCTCGCCGATTGGCGCCAAGACCTCCATTCCGAGCTCCACGCCGTCCTTCGCGCGGTAGCCCTCGCCAGCTGCTCCTGCCCACTTCCAGCCGGCTGCATCGAGGATCTGGTTGGCCTTGACGATGTTGTATTCGTACCGTCCGCCGGCCGCGGGGTCGACGTAGCCGAACATCCCCGACGGAATCGGGCCGGTGGATCGGATCGCGAGTCCGTTGTAGACGAACTCAAGCGCCATGGCGTACGGGAACGCGTAGGACACCGCTTGGCGGACGGCCTTCTCGGCCATCGGGCCGCGGCAGCCCAGCGCGATGAAGTCGATGTTGAACGTAGCCGGGGTGAGGATCGTCAGGTTCGGAGCGCCCTGCAAGTCGGCGACGTTCGTCTCCGGGAACTGGTCGTGGACGTCAGCATCTCCTGCCCGCAGCATGAGGACGCGCGTTCCGACCTCAGGGACGATGGGGCACTCGATGGTCTTCGTGATGGCCTTCTTGCCCCAGTAGCCGTCATACCGCTCGAACGTGAGCCTCTCGGCCGGGATCCACTCCTTCAGTGTGTACGGTCCAGATCCGGCGCCGCCCTCGTTCTGGTTCATCCAGGTGTTTTCCTGATCGGCGACGATGCCGCCGTTGGCCTCGACGACCGCCGAGTTGACGATCGACGCCACGGTGTGCGTCAGCACGCCCAGGGCCGCGGCGTACGCCTGCGTCAGATGAACCTCGACGGTGTACGGGTCAACGACCACGGTGCTGTCCTGATTCATCATTTGCGACAGCATCCAGGACGGCGGTTGGTTCATGGTCATGACGCGGTTGAACGAGTAGCGCACGTCCTCCGCCGTCAGGGCCGAGCCATCGTGGAACGTCGCGTTCTTCCGGAGGTGGAACGTGATCGTCTTTCCGTCGGCCGACACCTCCCAACGCTCGGCCAACATCGGTGCGAACTTCGTCGCATCGCTCCCCTCGTACGTCAGGAGACGGTCATAGACGTTGTTGATCAGGGTCGACGAGCGCATGTCGTAGGCCGTGGCGGGGTCAGCCTCACCCGGCTCACCGTAGAACAGGTAGACCAACTTGTCCGTCGCTCCGAATCCCACGGAAGCCATGCCGATGACCAGGGACACCACGAGCCCGAGTACTAGCCAGTTTCCCTTTCTTCCCATCTGAACCTCCCTTAGAGATGTTCCTTCCGCTCTACCAGAGAAGCCAAACGCGAACGTCACCTCCCCTTCCGTGGGATGGCAATCGAGAGGGAACTTCGACAGCAGTGTAGAGTTGAGGTGATACTGAATCAAGTGGACCGCACTGCGACGCACTTGGGTTCTCCCTTTTCGCCGGACAACGCGCCCGATAGACGCGCTTCGTCGTCGCGAGCTCCTTACGAGACGGAGTGACCCGTTCGCGATGTCGGCCTCGCAAGCCGACGAGGCAGCTTCCGGCGAATGAGCTCGAGAAGGAACAGCGCCAGGGCGAGGAGCAGAGCCTGGCGGTGGACGGGGGCGTAGGATGAGCCTAGCGTGGCGGGCGATTTGGAAAGAATCTGTTCTCCCGTGAGGAACCGGCCGCCGGTCGCCTGGGCGATTGTCCGAAGCGTTGCCTCGTCAACGCCGGTGTGGCGGTACTCCTCCGGGTACGGAACTGAGAACGGGAGGAGGGCGATCCGGTCTCGGGTTTGGTCGACGACTCGGAGGGCATACCCGCCCTCGGCGAGGGCGGGCAGCGTGGCCTCGTACCGCCCGGCGCTTGTCTGCTCGAGCGGAGTGACGGCGTCGCCGGGGAGCAGAACGGCCTCGAGGCGGAGGAAGTCGACGAAGCTCCCGTCCGATTCACGTGCCTCGACGGACACGCGAATGCCGGATTCCCCGACCTTCACGGACGGCCGAAGGCCTTGATCCACCCAGGTTTCGGCCTCTACGGACCCGAGGATGGTCTCCAGAAGGAGAGGCGCGCGGCTCCAGGAGAGCCAGTCCCGCGACCAGACCCCTGCAAGATCGGCGTTCAGAACGCCGATCCTCCCGAGACCGAGGCGCCATCGGGCGAGGATCGGATCCGCTCCTGCCGCGAGGAGAACCTCGGCCGTGGGCCGCGCGTATGTCAGAGCGCGGCCCTGGAGGTGGGGGATCTGGGCCAGATCGCCGTCTGCGAGCGGTCCGGACACGGGGGTTTCCTCCGTCACAAAACGGTTCTCCGACAGGCGTTGGGTTGCTTCCATCGAGACCTTCGGGAGGAGCGAGTAATCGTCCGCGGTGTAGAGCGTCCCGTGGCCGGCCTTGACCAGGCGGTCGAGGAGTGACAGGTCCGGCTGAGGGCCGATCGCGACGGCGGAGAGGTGGATGCCGGACTGAGACTCCAAGCGCGTGAAGAGCCCGTTCCAGTCGCGGACCTCGTCGACCGTTTTCCCATCGGAGAGGAGAAGAATGTGTTTGATCCGTGCCGAGACCTGTTCGAGGGCATCGAGCGCCGCAATCGTCGGGTAGTAGATGTCGGTTCCTCCGCTTGCCTGCAGGCTGCGGAGCGACTCGTAGATCTCCCGCCCATCCAAGACGGGGGCGACGCGCCGCAGCCAGCGGAACTCCCGGTCGAACGCGACGATCCCCGCAAGGGCCTGCGGATCGAGGAGGCCTACGCACGCGGCCGCGGCCTCCTTTACCACGTCGATCTTCGCGGCTCCTTCTGCGTGCCCAAGCATGCTTGCCGAGCGGTCAAGGAGGTAGACGACGGCGAGACTCGCTTGGTCCGCCCGTTGAGGAAGCGTGTACGAGACGGGGAGGAGATCCTCGATCCCGCCGCCTCGCACCCCTCGGAGCTCCACTTCGCCCTCGGCGATGAGGAGACCTCCGCCGAGGTCGGTGATGAAGGATCGGAGTATCTCGATGTCGTCAGGAGAAAGGCTGTCCAGGGGGAAGCCCGTGAGCAGGATCTCGTGGTAGCGGGCGAGCGCCTCGAGCGGGGGGACGACGGGGCTCAGCGCGTAGGATTTCCCTACCTCGGCGAGTGCGGCGGTGAGGGCATCCGGGACGTGTGGGGACACGATGAGCAAAGGAGGAGGCGTCCCGGCCTCCGTGAAGGCCGAGAGGGAGTCATTCTCGGGGATCGGATCGCCCGAGCGCTTGATCGCGGCGCGGTACGTGCAAAGGCCGCTTTCCACGACGGCGTCCGCGATCCGGAACCGGGAGAGTCCGTTCTTCAGAGACACGGAAGTGGACGAGGCAAGTTCCCCGTCTCGGTAGAGGAGGAGGGTTCCCTCTCCGGGCGACGGAGACTCGACGCTCACGGCGACCTCAAACGGCCGTGCAACTTGGACTCGGGTGGGAACCTCAAGACGGGTGAGAGAGGCATCCGTTGCCGCGGGGTGGCCGAGGGGAATCGCGGAGATCGGCACGCCCGCGGCGCGAGCCGCGCTGACGGCCTCAAGCAGGCCGTTCGTGATCCGCCCGTCGCTCACAAGCACGAGTTGGTTCGCATCTCCTTGGGGCAACGCTGCGAGGGCGAGATTCACGGCCGCGGCAACGTTGGTCCCTCCCCCCAAGCTGGCGACGTCAGGCAGCCGAGCGAGCGAATCCGGTCCGCTGGAGAGAGGGCCGGAGATCGTTGCGCGAGAAGCGAAAGCGACCACCCCGAATCGCCTGTCGGGATTCGCGGCACGGAGGGCAGTCAGAGCGTCTCGAACCTCGCGCTCCTCAAGGGTGACCGAGACGCTCGGAGAGCGATCGAGAAGGACGACCACATTCTCCCGGGGCAGGCCGCGGCGCAACTCGGGGCCTGCCAAGGCCAGGATCAGGACTGAGGCGGCAAGCGCGGGAAGGGCCAAGTCTCGCAGTTGCTTGCGGCCCATGAGGAGCAGGATCCCAAGGGCGGGGAGTGCCAGAAGGGCGAGCGGCGTCGCGAAGCGGATCACGGTCGCCTCCTCTGAAGCCTGAGTCGCCGGTAGATCATCGACTCGAAGAGGAGGAGCGCCACCGCAAGGGCTGTGGCAACTGTCCACGCGAAGAAGAAGGTGGTCTCCAGTTGAGCCCGGCCCTCCTCGGCGTGCGCCGGCGCTGCAGTGTTCGGGGCTGCCGGGCGAGGCGACTCGTTCCAGTCCACGTTCACGGCGATGGCGTAGGTCCCGGACGATGTCGTAAGTCGGTAGATCCCCGGGGCCTTCGCGATGAAGCCAACGGAATCGGTGTCGACCTCCATCGTGCGATCGGAGGGATCCACGAGATGTTCGGGGATCCCGTACGGAGAGAACGGGATCGGCTCGCCGGCAACCGGCGCCGAGGGTGGGGCAGAGGGATTCGCAAGGGAGAGCCAGCGAACGATGTTCCACACAAGGACGGGAAAGCCAACGCAGAGCGGCAAGTTCGTTCGGATCGGATCGGGTGCGAGGACGACGACGCGCCGGTCCGGCAAGTCGGCGCGCCACAGGATCGGCTGCCCACCCGCCGAGAGGAGGGTGACACCGGGCGCGAGGAGGCGAACCTCGGGGGCGCGGCGGACAACGAAATCGAGAGGATCGACGCTGGCGAGGAGAGGATCGCCCGGTGTGTCGGCGACGAGTTGCCCTGGCTCCCCCTCGCGGTCGTCGCTGACTTCGACGATCCCAAGGAGCGAGCTGTGAACAAGGAGAATGTCTCCGGGCGTGTCCTCGGGAAGCGACACGTCACAGGCCACGGTGAGGTCGGCCGCCGCAGGGTCGGTCGCTTCAAGAAAGCGCACAGTGCCGACCGAAGCCAACGCGGCCCGCACGTAGCGGTCAGCCTTGCCCGCCATACGGATGCGCCACTCTGTCCGGCGAGCGAGACTCGCCACGCGGGAGTTGTCGGCCGGAAACGCGTCCACGGCGTCGATCATGGCCGTAAACAGGGGGCCGACGGACGCCGGGAAGGGGAGGACGAAGGCCTGTTCCTCGCCGGGTGCGAGCACCACCGAGATGGACGCGCGATCGACACCGTCGCTCACGCGGAGCACGCCTTCGTAGTCAGATGAGGTGTCGTTCCGGACGCGGGCGAAGGCGACCGACCCTGTTCCGCGTGGATCCTCGCGAACACTGAAGGCCGTGAGTGCAAGATTCTCTCCGGGAGAGAACGCGATCACCTCGAGATCCGGCAGAGAGAACACGGGAGCTCCGTCCGTGAGGAAGACGATCCGCTCGTACGTCGCGCTCTGACTGTTGAGGAGCCCCATCAGGTCTTCACCGGTACCGTCCGCGAACCACGAGGGTTCCCATTTCGAAATGACATGGCGGGCGAGTTCGTGGTCCGCGGAGAGAGGGACCAGGAGTCGGGGCGAGGCGGTAAGCTCGAAGACAGCAACCGGCGTCGTCGGGTAGTGGCCGAGCAGGGTCAGCGCTTCCGACCGGCACAGATCGGCGGACGCTCGCCCATCCACATTCCTTGCGCGAAGGCTCGCGCTTCCATCCAAGACGATGGCCAGGCCGTCCAGGTGAGGCGCTCTCGTTGGCAATGCCGGTTCCGCGAGGGCAAGGACGATCGTCGCGAGGACGAGGAGCTGTAGAAGAAGAGACACGTCGATCTGGACTCGAACCCGCGCAGCCCGCGTTCGCGGATCGCTCGGAAACGCCTCCCACAGGAAGAGGGCGGAGACCTCGTGCCGCCGCGGGCGCACGCTCAGGAAATACAGGAAGACAATCCCGATCGACAGGCCGAGGAGGGAAAGGTACGCCGGACTCGCGAAGATCACGCGAGAGCCTTTCCCGCTTCACGGATCGCGCGGAGGCCGTTGCCATTCCCGCTCCACGGCTCGCTGACGGTCGCTTCGGGCCCCGCGAAGCAAGTTCCGTCGGTAAACGGGGCTGTCATAGGACCGACGTCTCCTCCCACACGCGCCGAAGCAGGGCGGCCACCGCGACGCCTTCGGCCTCTCCCCGGAAACTGAGGAGGATGCGGTGCACGAAGGCCAAGGGGAGAACGGACTCGATGTCCGTCCTACGGACGTTCGGCTCCCCAGCGAGAAGAGCGTGCGCCTTCGCGCCCAGGATCGTCGCGATCGCCGCCCGAGGACTCGCTCCATACTCAACGAACGACCGGACATCTTTGGGGGCCTGGGCACTGTCGGGGTGGGTCGCCAGGACCAACCGAGCCACGTACTGCCGCAGAGGTTGGGCGATGGGGATCTCACGGACAACGGCCTGAGCCGAGAGGACGTCGTCGGCCGACGCCACGGGCTTGGGAAGCGCAATCCCGCCGCTTTCGGTATTGCGCTCGACCATGGTGACGAGATCCTCCAGGGATGGGTAGCCGACGGTCACCTTGAAGAGGAACCGGTCGAGCTGTGCCTCGGGAAGAGGGTACGTCCCCTCCATCTCGATCGGGTTCTGCGTGGCGAGAACGAGGAACGGGGCTTCGAGAGGGTACGTCACCTTTCCAACCGTGACGGTCCGCTCCTCCATCGCCTCGAGCAGCGCCGACTGGGTCTTGGGCGTAGCGCGGTTGACCTCGTCGGCGAGGACCACGTTGGCGAAGATCGGACCGGGAGAGTACGCGAACTGGCGTCGTCCACCGGCGTCCGAGAGGACGTTCGTCCCCACAATGTCGGCCGGCATAAGGTCAGGGGTGAACTGGATGCGTGAGAACCGGAGTCCGAGGGAGCTCGCCAGGGCGCGGACAAGGAGGGTCTTGCCCAAGCCGGGGACGCCTTCCAGAAGGAGGTTCCCGCCGCACAAGAGCGCGATGAGGGCGGCCTCGACCACGGTCTCCTGGCCGACAACGGCCGTGCCGATCGCTCGGCGAAGGCGCTCCAGCGTGGAGTATGTTCGATCGAGGTCCTGCTCTGTGATCATGGCCCTTCCTGCGTGATTTCGACGAAGTAGGCCCGGACGATCGCTTGGACCTCGGGGGCGAGGGCACGTGCCTCGAGTAGGGCCCGCAAGGTTTCGTAGTTAAGGGAAAGAGCGGCGATGGGTCCGCGATCCACGGGAGGCGGCTCGAACGGAATCCCCTTCGTGAGGTACCGCCGCAGGTCTCCTTCAGAGCCCACGCTTCCCAAGAGCTCCTCGGGAACGAACCCCACGCCAGGAGGGGGTGCTGGCGCCTCTTCCGCCCCTTGTGCGCCGATGGCCGATCCTCCCTCCTCGTTCCGTGGAGGAGCGGACCCTTCCTGCGTCTCGGACTTCCCGGCATCGGCGCCGGTCTGCCGTCCGTCCGCCTCGGTGGCCTCGGCCTCACCATCGGATGAGGGTGGAAGGAGAACCCAGCCGATCGATTCGGGGTGGCTCTCGTCGGCTTCCGCGTTAGGGCTTCGCGGCGACCTTCCGGCTTGCGTGCTCGCCTCACCCTCCTCGCCCCGGCTTGAGCCCTCGAGAAGCCGCTGGGACTCCTCAAGCCGCGCCTTCAGGGCATCCCCGGTCTCGTCGCCGAGCAGCGACGACAGAGACCGGCGGAGGCTCGAACCGGGCATGTCCTGCAGAAGACTCTGCAGGGCGTTCTTCTCTGGCTCGGTCAGGGCGAAGGTTTGGCTGAGGTCGGCCTCCGCCCGGCCCAGGAGTTGCGTGAGGTACTCCGAGAGCGACTGGCGGGAGTCCCGGGCGGGCGGTTCCGCTTCTGCCGGCGCCTCATCTCCGAGGTCTCCGAGAAGCACCCCGGAGGCCGGCGCCGGAGGGAGCTCAACGAGCGTGTCGATAAGGGGTGAGCCGGGCTCGCTTCGACTCAGGCCGTGTTCGCTTGCAGCGACGGGATCCGGTTCCGCCCCGGAGGGAACCGAGGATCTTGGGGTCGCGCCTCGGCTGTTGGAAACGCGGACCTGAGACCTCGAGTCTGCGGTTGCGGCCGGAGCAGGAGGCACGGCCGTGAGGAAGAGGAAGACGGCGAGAGCGAGCGCGCCGGCGCCGGCCAGCCAGGGCAGAATGTCGGTCCGGCGAAGCCGCAGAGCGCAGCGCCACGCGGGAGGGACCTCGGCAAGCTTCTCCACGATTCGATTCTCGAAAGGAGCCCCGTCGCGTCGTGAGTGAAGCTCGTGCAATGAACACAGACGTTCTCCGGTCGCGAGAGCGAGGTCGATCGACAAGAGCAGGCGGGCAATGTCCGGCCTGGAAGCGTATCCGACCACGAACCCGGCGATCACCGCAGCGGCAATGAAGAGGAGCGCCGCTACGGCGGAGTCGGGGCGAGGAGAGAGAAGCCCGAGTCGGGCGGCCATGGACGCGACGAGGACGGCGGCCACGGACGTCACGAAGGCGATGCCCGCGCCCTGCACACCGCGCAGGATCCTGGAGCGCCTCGCAACGTCTCTTTCCAGACGACCGAAGTCAAGCATGGCCCTCGCCTTTCAGCCGAACCGCGAACGGAGATAGGACCGTGAGAAGGGCAACGGGTAGGGCGAACGCAAGAAGTGCCTCGGGAGGAGCGACACCCTCGAGGAGGAGCCGAACCGCTCCCAGCGGCGAGAGAAGCGGGAGTCCTGCGAGCGGAGCGGCGTTGTAGACTACGAAGAGGGGGTACTTCACGAGGAAACCGGAAGAGGGTCCTGGTCGTCGCGGGTGCTCGATGAGCCGGCTGAACACGGCCAGAGCGAGCGAGACGAGCGTTGTGAAGAGCGCGATTAGGGCGAAGGCTCCCCCGCGTCCGGGGAAGAGGCTTCGGGCGAAGATAAGGTACGGGAGGCAGAGGAACTGTCCGATGAGGACACGCAAGGCGAGAGAGGCGAGCATCCGGGTTCCCTCCTCGCCCCGCTCGGCACTCCCGGCGCCGAGCCCCAGTCCGAGGAGACCCATGAATAGGGCATGAGCGTAGAAGAAGGTCGGAAGAGCAGACAGGAACGAAGCAGACGCGAGGTCCCGAACGACGTGGGCTCCCGGGATGGAGAGAATGAGAGCAATACCGCAGAAGAGGACGAGGCTGAAGTAGGGGCGCCAGCTGTCGCGGTCGATCAACGCGTACGATCTAGTCACGCCCCACCTCCGCGATGTAGAGGCTCACGTCTCTCACGCGCGTCCGGATTCCGCCCTCCGTACGCTTCGTCTCCGTGATCTCCCCGGCCACGAGCCACACTCCTCGGCCGAGCGAGAGGAAGCTTGCCGCGGCGGCGAGGAGGCGGTCGAGCGAGCCGCCCTCGGGACCCAAGGAGTACGTCCTCCCGGAGGAAGGGTTGGCGAGGTAGATCGTGGACTCTCCGGGTTCGAGCGGTGGCAAGACGAAGGCCTCGCCGTCGACGAGGAGAAGTGCGTCTGCGATTTTTCGGGGCTCTCGGTTTGCCAGCCGAAGCTCCTCATCGCCGTCAAGACGCGCTCGAAGGTGCACGGGTACGTCGCTCCGGGTGGTGAGGAATCGACGTTCGCCTGGCACGAGCGTGATCTGTGCCGCTCCGTCGCGGTATGCCATGTCGCGCGATCCCGACTCGACGCTACGCGGGAGAGGCTCGCAGGGAATGCTGTCCACGCCTACATTAGCCGTGACCGGCTGGCGTGACGCCGAGACCAGGGCGGAACACGATACCGACACGCCGAGGGAGCCCTCGATCGACACGTCTGCCTCGGTTCGGTACACGTCGCTTTCGACCTGCGCGGAGTCCGTGTACACCCACGAGAAGAGGGCGAAAGCGGCGAAGGCGGCGCAGAGCACAGGCGTCGACGATCTGTGCCCTTTGGAGCGGATCACGGCCGGTAGGGTGATGACAGCCAGAACGACCAACAGGGCGGCGACCCATCGGCTGGGGTGATCGATCGGCTGCAGATCGAGAAGGTCCGAAGCGGTCCCGGCGAGTGACAGCGCGCCTGCGGAGACCACGTGGCTTTGGATCTCCAAGAGGTCAGCGGCATCGACTGCAAGGGCATCCGTGGTCACGAGGAGGACGTTCCCGCTCCCGTAGCGTCTCTCGATGAGCCAAGGAGCTTTCGCCTTTGTCGCGAGAACGGTCGCATCGCGGCGAAGGTCGCCCGCCAGAACCCGCGAACCATCCCCGCGCTCCGCAAGGGTTGGATTGGCGACGGGCAAGAGGTCGCGCAGTCGCGGCGCGTCGAGGAGGAAGAAGTCGGCACCGGTGAAGACGACGAGGGAGCCGCCGGAGAGCACCCAGCGTGCTAGGGCGTCCCATTGGTCGCCATCGAGTCCCCCACGCGTGCGCCCGATCCAGACGCTCTCCGCGGCGTCGTACGCGGACCATTTCCTCGGTAACTCCGCCGAGGAGAGGAAGGCGGCTTGGTCGTGGAGGAGAGTCGAGAAGGCCCCGACCCCGACAGGGAAGGGGGCGTCCACCCTCCGCGAGCGGAGCTCGATCTCTCTGCCCGCGAGACGCCGTCCGTCGGCCGACAGAAGCTCAAGGCGAAGGGGGAGAGCGGCGGCGTAGAGGGGAATAACCTCCTCGAAGTCGCCGCGGTCGAATGGGGCGAGGGGAACCTCGAATGACATCGTCGTCTCTCCTCGCCATGCGTTCCCGACGTTCTGAGTCACTCTCAGGCGGACGGCGCCACTCGGAAGGTCGACGGGTGTCAGGTAGATCGGCGCGAGTCGGTCCGGTACGACGCGGCCGGCAAGCCCCACGGCAACGTCGAAGGTCGGTGCGGCCAAAGCCGTTACATCGCCGGCGACAAGACCGGCGAGGGCCAGGAAGATTGCAACACCCTTAGGCCTTCGCCGCCTCGTCATCGGAATCCCGACCCTTTCGAGGGACTTCCGAGAGAGCGCCCGCCAAGCGACGAGAAAACCTTCCAGGCGCTCGGGCTGCCGCTCTCCGGAAGGCCGCACACCGACTCTATCGCCGGTGCTGCGAACCGTCAATTGCGCTGCCGAACGTCACTCAGGCCAGAGCTGCGGGCGTGCCTCTCCTGCCTACCTCGTCTGCCGCGGATCGAAGGCGTCGCGGACCCCATCTCCCAGGAAGTTGAACGCGAACAATGTGATGGAAATTGCGATCGCCGGCCAAAGGACGAGGTGAAAATGTGATCGCATTGCGAGGTATCCCTGAGAAAGCATCATGCCCCAGCTTGGCGTCGGGGGGTTCACTCCGAGACCGATGAAGGAGAGGAACGCCTCGTACGAAATGAAGCCGGGGATCTGGAGCGCCTGCGCGACGATGGCCGGTCCGAGGACGTTCGGGAGGATGTGGCGGAACAGAATTCGAACGCGCGACGTGCCGATCGCTCGTGCCGATTCCACGTACTCTGTGCTCCGCACGGAGAGCGTCATCCCGCGGACGAGTCGCGCCATGCCAAGCCACGACGTGAGCCCGATGCCGAGGAAGATGAAGAACATCCCTCCCATCGATCGATCGAGGTCGGACAGCATGCCTCGAAACCCCGTTCCCGCGACTCCCGAAACCGAGAAGCTCGACTTGAAGTACACCATCAGGAGGATGATCAGGAGCAGGGTGGGAAATGCGTACATGATGTCGACGATGCGCATCATGATGTTGTCGGTCTTCCCGCCGAAGAATCCTGAGATCAGTCCGAAGGTCACGCCGATCAGGAACGCGGTGATGGCCCCGACGAACCCCGCCGCAAGCGAGATGCGCGCTCCGTAGATGAGCCGCGACAGCACGTCGCGTCCCATGAAGTCGCACCCGAACGGATGGGCGGCGGACGGTCCGGCGTAGTTGTTCGTGACGTCCCCCTCCGTGGAGCTGTATGGGGCCACGAAGTTCGCAAAGACGGCCGCGAAAATGAGCACAAGGAGGATGATCCCGCCGGCCACGGCGCTGCGGTTCTTCATCAGACGACGCATGGCGTCGCGGGACAAGCTGCGGCTGCGGGGCGCCTTCACGGAGTCGTTGTCCGACTGCGTCTTCTTGCTGCGAAAGACCATTCCGTCTCCCTTCCCCGGCCTAGCTGTAGCGAATCCGCGGGTCGAGCAGTGCGTAGCTGATGTCGACCAGGAGGTTCATCAGGACGATGACGAGCGCGAACAGAAGCGTCGTCGCCATGATCACCGGGTAGTCTCGGTTCCCGATGCTCTGTACGTAGTACTTGCCGATCCCGGGGATGGCGAAGATCTGCTCCACGACGAGCGACCCTGTGACGATGTCGGCGAACGCCGGTCCGGCGATCGTCGTCACCGGGATCAGAGCGTTGCGGAAGGCGTGCTTGAGGTTGACGACGACCTCGCGCAGGCCCTTGGCGCGCGCCGCCAGGATGTACTCCTCGCGGACCACCTGGAGCATCGACGCGCGGGTAATTCGAGCAAACCGGGCGAGGTAGAACGTCGACAACGTGAGAGCCGGAAGAACAATGTGCGCCGGCGTTCCCCATGTGGCGACCGGGAACCACTTGAGCTTCAGGGCGAAGATCCAGATCAGGAATGGGCCGAGGGCGATCGCGGGGACCGAAACGCCCAGCATCGCCAACACCATCGAGCCGTGGTCGATCAGCGAGTTCTGTTTGACCGCCGAGAGGACGCCGAGCGGGATCCCGACCACCACGGCGAAGATGAACGCAATCGCGCCGAGCGTGGCAGTGACCGGCCACTGCTGGGCGAGGATGTCGTTCACGGTTCGGGACCGATAAGCAATCGAGGGACCGAAGTCGAGACGAACGAAGCCGTACATGTAGTCGATGTACTGCTTCCAGAGCGGGTCATTCAGGTGGTACTTCGCCTCGAGGTTCTTCTGAATCGCCGCCGGCAGAGCTCTCTCCCGGGTAAACGGACTGCCGGGCACCGAGTGCATCAGGATGAACGTGATGCTCGACACGACGAGGATGACGGGGATCGTCCACAGGATCCTCCGCACGATGAACCTGAACATCTCGGGGCTCCTCTCGGGATGTTGGGTGGGTGGGGCGGCCGCGCCGCCCCACCCACAAGTGAGGCTCCAGTGGTTCTATGACCTAATGGTCAAGGATGTCCCAGTTCTTCCACGACTCGCCGCCGATCGAGGCGAACGTTCTCACCACGTACGGCTTGCTGAGGTGGTTGTAGGTGTAGAAGTAGATTGGGATGAACGCGACGTCCGTCTCGCACATGAGAATCTCGGCCTGCTTGTAGAGGTCGAGACGCTCCGCCGGGTCGGTGGACACGGCGGCCCGCTCAACGAGCGCGTCGTACGCCGGGTTGTTGTACTTCTCGTAGTTGTTCCCCGAGCCGGAATGGAAGACGTCGTTCATGAAGTTGTTCGCGTCCGGATAGTCCGCACACCATCCCATGCGGAAGACCTGCGGAGCGTCCACGGAGCAGGTGTTCAGGTAGACGCCCCACTCCTGGTTCGTGATGTTGACCTTGATCCCGAGGACGTCCTGCCAGCCCTTCGCGACGAACTCGGCGATCTTCTGGTGCGCCTGGCTGGTGTTCACCATGATCGTGACTTCGGGGAAACCAGCGCCGCCCGGATACCCAGCATCGGCGAGATACTTCCTTGCCTGCTCAGGGTCGAACGGATATCCGATCCCGAGAGCCACGCCGTCCACGTACCCGAACATGCCTGGGCAGGTCCACGTCTGAGCCGGCTTCTGGTTCCCCTTCAAGACGTTGTCGATCAGCGACTGGCGGTCGAGTGACGAAGCAAGCGCCTTGCGGACGTTGATGTTGTCGAGCGGCGGCTTCGAGGAGTTGAGCCCGTACCGGTACGTGCAGAGGCGCGGGGCCTGGTGCAGCTCCTTCGACAGGACGGGGTCGCTCTTAATCCGGTCCATATCCTCAAGCGGCGGGTTGTCGTTGACGTCAAGCTTGCCCGCCTCATACATCGCCATCGCCGTCGACTGCTCGTTGACCATGTAGCAGTAGACCTCGTCGATCTTAACATTCGACGCGTCGTAGTAGGCGACGTTCTTCTTCAGCACGAGATGGTCCTCATGCACCCAGTCCCCGAGCACGTACGGGCCGTTCGTCACGATGTACTGAGCTTCGGTCCACTTGTCGCCGTACTTCTCGATGGCGGTCTTCGGAAGTGGAGCGCAGAGCCAGAGAGCGGACATTCCCGGGAAGTAGCCGGCCGGGAAGTTCAGGGTGATCGCGACGGTATACTTGTCGATGGCTTTGACACCGACATCATCAGCACTTCCGGCTCCGGTGTTGTACGCTTCCGCACCCTTGATCAAGTACAGGACGTACGCGTACTCGGATGCGGTTTCGGGGGCCAGAAGCCTCTTGATTCCGAACTCGACGTCCTCCGCGGTGACGGGGAGGCCGCTCAGGGTCCAGTTCCGGTCCGTCCAGTAGACGTCATCCCGCAGGTAAAAGGTCCAGGTGTTCGTTGTCGAGTCGAACTCCCAGCTCTTCGCGAGGTCGGGGAGAACCTCCATCGTGTTGTCATCGAACTGGCACAGACTGATGAACAGGCTCTTGATCACCTGGTGCGACGTCGTGTCCGTTGCAATGCTGGGGTCGAGGGATGGAGGCTCCGTCTGGAGGTTCCAGTACAGCGTCTTCGCTTGTCCTACTGCGCAAACGCCAACTACGAGCGCCACGGCGAGGGCGAGAAGCCACAGTCTCTTCACAGCTTGTCCTCCTTGGTCATCGCCACCGACGCACGCCCAAGGAGGAAAGCATTCCGCCACCACCTGGACAGCGCCCTGTGGCACTTGTCCGGCACGACCCTGCCTGCGGGTCATGTCCCGTCCCGATCTAGTGGATAAGGCAAGGCACTATAGCAGCGTCGTCGCGACGAAGTCAACAGCGTCCGGCCCGAACTGCTGGCGAGAGAAGCGGCGACCACGCCTCCGTCGCGCTGGGCTTCACGATCCAAGAAAGCTGGCTCGTGGTCCCGGTGTACGCTGGCCAACGCGCGGCGAATGCCTATAATGGCGAGGCAATTTCGCTGTTGAAAGGAGAACGCAAGCCCTCATGGTTCGTGTCGCGGACGCCGTGCGGATTCTCCCAACAGCGTCAGACTACTGCTGCTCAGGCCCTTCAGAGTCCCCAACGAGAGCGCGGGGATGTCTTGTGCCCGGCAGGGTTGGTGCTCTCGAGCGCTCTCTGGAGGTGGTTCGATGACATCCTCTGCGCTTCTGGAGATACGGGATCTTGAGGTGCAGTTTGGGACGGAGGATGGGGTTGTCCGTGCGGTGGACGGGGTGACGTACACGATTGAGCGGGAGAAGACGC
>JBDKUT010000066.1:0-3333 GCA_039679545.1 Thermotogota bacterium | reverse complement strand
ACCAGATCATGGAGAAGATCCCCGGCGCCGTGCCGTACATCTTCTACATGGACATCCGGTCCTTCGGCAAGGCGTACGAAGAGTTCTACTACCGGATCCAGGACGAGGGCGCGAAGTTCATCCGCGGCCGCGTCTCGAACATCCAGGAAGACCCCAGGACGAAGAACCTTCGCGTCTACGCCGAGGACACGCTCCTCGGCAGACCGATGGAACTCGAGGTCGACATGGTCGTGCTCGCCGCGGCCGTGCAGCCGACCGAGACGACGAACAAGACCCGGAAGCTCTTCGGCGTCTCCTGTTCGCAGGACGGCTGGCTCCTCGAGGCCCACCCGAAGCTGAACCCGTGCGGCACCACGACCGCCGGCGTCTTCGTCGCGGGCGTCTGCCAGGGCCCGAAGGATATCCCCGACACGGTCGCCCAGGCCGAGGGAGCGGCATCGGCCGCCTCGATTCCGATCCACAGGGGCGAGGTCGAGCTCGAGCCCTACTACGCCCAGTGTATCGAGGAGAAGTGCGCAGGCTGCGGCATGTGCGTTAACCTCTGCCCGTACTCCGCCCTCTCGCTCGTCGAGAAGGACGGCCGGACGGTCATGCAGGTCACCGAGGCCAAGTGCAAGGGCTGCGGCACATGCGGGGGCTTCTGCCCCGGAGGCGCGATCTGGATGAACCACTTCGCCACTCCACAGATTGTCGCGCAGATAGACGCGTTCCTCCTCGGAGGTGAGCAGTAATGGCGGAGAATCCCGAGGGCTGGCAGCCCCGGATCCTCGCCATCATCTGCAACTGGTGCAGTTACGCCGGCGCCGACCTTGCAGGAGGAGCCCGCATCCAGTACCCGCCGGACGTCCGTGCGATCCGTGTCATGTGCACGGGCCGCGTGGACCCGCTCTTCATCATGAAGGCGTTCACGGACGGTGCGGACTCGGTCCTCATCTCGGGCTGCCACTTCGGTGACTGCCACTACCTCGAGGGCAACTTCAAGGCCGCGAAGCGGATGTTCCTGGTCAAGAGCCTGCTCCGGAACATCGGTCTCGACGACCGCCGCCTGCGCATGACCTTCGTCTCCGCGTCCGAGGGCGCGAAGTGGGCCAAGGTCATCGAGGATGTGGTCAACGTGACCCGTGAGCTCGGTCCGTCGCCCTTCAACAGGGAGTACGGCGAGCTCAAGGAACTGGCCTAGGCGGGTTGAGCGATGGCTGACTCCATCTCACTCAATCTCATCTCGGGCCGGACCATCCAGCAGGGCGTTGCGATGGAAGGCGGCAAGGAGAAGCCCGCCTATACCGCTGCCTGCGGGATCATCGAACTGGACCCTGCGGATATCAAGAGGCTCGGGGTCTACCGGAACACGAACGTCCGCGTCACGAGCGATTACGGCACGGTCGTCGTCAAGGCGATCGAGGCGACGCAGGGGCCGCACCCCGGGCTGGCCTACATCCCCATGGGACCATGGGCGAATGCGGTCACCAACCCGAACACGTACGGCATGGGCATGCCAACTTTTAAGGGGACACCGATACAAGTTAGCATTGCTACGAACGAACCTGTGTTGAGCTCGGTCAAGCTCGTGCAGAAGCTCGTCAAGGAGTAGGCAATGGCGAAAACAGTTACCGATGTAATTTGCCCCTTCTGCGGCACGCTCTGCGACGACCTCGAGGTCCAGGTCAACGACGAAGGGACCAAGGTTCTCGAGGTCTACAACGCTTGCGCAATCGGAGCGGAGAAGTTCCTCCATTCAGGGGCGAAGGACCGCATCACCCGCCCGCGAATGCAGCAGGAGGACGGCTCGTACAAGGAGGTCTCGTACGACGACGCGATCGAGTACACGGCCCAGATGCTCGCGAACGCGAAGAAGCCCCTGATGTACGGCTGGTCCTCGACTTCGTGCGAGGCCCAGTCGGTCGGGCATGAGATCGCCGAGACGGTCGGCGGCGTCGTGGACAACACCGCGACGGTCTGCCACGGGTCCTCGCTGATTGCGATCCAGGACGTCGGCATTCCGAGCTGCACGCTCGGCGAGATCAAGAACCGCGCCGACGTCGTGGTTTTCTGGGGTTGCAACCCCTCGCACGCTCACCCGCGCCACCTCTCTCGATACTCGATCTTCCCGCGTGGCTTCTTCACGGGCAAGGGTCACAAGGGCCGCAAGATGATCGTGGTCGATCCGCGCAACACGGACACCATGAAGATGGCCGACATCGGGCTCCAACTCGAGCAGGGCCGCGACTACGAGCTCCTCTCGGCCCTCCGCGTCGCGTTCCGCGGCGAGGATCTGCCCGACGTCGTTGCCGGCATCCCCAAGGAACGGATCTACGAGGCGGCCGAGGTCATGAAGAACGCACGCTTCGGCGTCATCTTCTTCGGCATGGGCGTGACCCAGACGCTCGGCAAGAACCACAACATCGACATCGCCATCATGGTGACGAAAGACCTGAACGAGTTCACGAAGTTCAGCATCATCGCCATGCGCGGCCACTACAACGTGACTGGCTCGGGAGCGGTGCTCGGTTGGCAGTTCGGCTTCCCGTTCGCGACCGACCTCTCGCGCGGCTTCGCCCGGTACAACCCCGGCGAGACCACCTCGAACGACCTGCTCCGGCGGGACGAGGTCGACGCGGTCTTCGTACTCGGCTCGGACCCCGGGGCGCACTTCCCGATCTCGTCGGTGAAGAAGATCGCCAACCTTCCGTCGGTCGCGGTCGACCCGCACATCACGCCGACGACCGAGATCTCGAAACTCCACGTCCCGGTGGCGTTCGTCGGCGTCGAGGTCGGCGGCTGCTGCTATCGGATGGACAACGTCCCGATCGAGTCGAGGAAGGTCGTCGAGCCCCCCGAGGGCATGATGACCGACGCCGAGTTCCTCTCTCGGGTCCGCGACCGCGTCGGCGAGCTCAAGGGGAAGGCCCCGGTCGGCTCTCCGTCGACGGCACAGGTGCAGGGGGCCTGAGATCATGGCAGAGTACCTCATCAAGAATGGTTTCGTCTTCGACCCCGTCACCGGCGTCAAGGGCGACAAGAAGGACATCGCGGTCAAGGATGGCAAGATCGTCGACTCGGTCTCGTCATCGGCCAGGGTCTACGACGCGTCCGGCAAGACCGTCATGGCCGGCGCCGTCGAGGTTCACGCGCACGTCGCGGGCCCGAAGGTGAACGAGGGGCGCAACTATCGCCCCGAGGACAAGCTCTTCGGCAACAGGGCCGGGGTCAACGGGATGCGCACGACGGGCGGCTTCTCGATCCCGACCACGTTCAAGACCGGCTACGCGTATGCGCAGATGGGTTACACCGTGGTCATGGAGGCCGCGATGCCCCCGCTGTACGCGCGCCACG
>JBDKUT010000065.1:0-8116 GCA_039679545.1 Thermotogota bacterium | reverse complement strand
GAGCTCGGTGTGGGCGGGGACGTCGGACTGCACGAACAGGATCGACCGATCCGGATCGATTCCGCAGGCGAGAAGCTCGATGGCCTTCGCCTCGGACGCCCGGCGAAGCTCCTTCGGATCGACGTCGATCGTGATCGCGTGGTAGTCGACGATGCAGTAGATGCAGTCGGCCTCGTTCTGGAGCGAGACCCAATTTCGGATCGCCCCGAAGTAGTTGCCGATGTGCATCGTTCCCGTCGGCTGGATGCCCGAGAAGACCCGCTTGACCACGTCGACCACCTCCCGTGCTGCGAATGTTCGCGAAGTATAGGTTGCTCCCGGACCCGTCTGCAACTGGCATTCCAGTTGATGGGAGCTTCCCCGCTGACGTATCATCGAGATGGGAGCGAGATGAACGCACAACGAACCGTAGCCGTCGTGCTGGCGGCGCGAAGCGAGAACGCCTCGTGGGACGGGGTGCGGTACGCTGTCTCGGTCTGCGGCGTCCCTGCTCTACGACGGGTCGAGGCCGCGACGCGGACGGCCGGCGTCTCTGACGTCGTCTTGCTTGTCGATTCGAAGACCACACCCGTCGGTGAGCGCTTCATGGACCAGGCTTCGACCTACGTCGCCGGGACTTCCTCCCGTCGTGCGCTGGCCGCGCGCCTCGCCGGTCGCCGTGTGCTCGCGGTGTGCGCCGACCTTCCCCTCATCACGGCAGAGACGATCGGCGCGCTCCTCCAGGCGGCTGATGCAAATCCCGCCGCTCCGCACGTTGCCGTCGGCGGCGCTCTTGCGGTCCTCGCTGCCGATGTCGATCCCGTCAAGGTTTTGTTCCAGGCGCTGCCCCGATTCGACGATCACCCGCTCGGAGACCCGGACGACGGAGCGTGGTCGCCGGCCGATCCCGACGACCTTCGCCGCCTCGCGACGCCCGCTGACGTGTCCGCCCTCGAGAGGATCGCCCGCCGACGAAAGCTCGCGACGCTCGCCGCGCTCAGCGTCATCGTGGTCGACGACGAGCGCACGTACGTCGACGAACCGGTGCGGGTCGGCGCCGGAACGCGAATCCTGCCTGGGACGCACCTTGTCGGAACCACGGAGGTGGGGCAAGCCTGCACCCTCGGTCCGGACTCCTGGATCGAAGATTCGGCGGTCGAGGACGGCGCCGTCGTCCGCTACTCGGTGCTCGAGTCGGCCCGCGTGCGTGAGCGCTCGGCCGTCGGGCCGTTCGCCCACCTGCGTCCGGGGGCCGACGTCGGTCCGGAAGCCCGGGTGGGCAACTTCGTTGAGGTCAAGGCGGCCCGATTGGAGCGCGGCGTGAAGGCTGGGCACCTCTCATACCTCGGCGACGCGGAGATCGGCGAAGGAACGAACGTCGGCGCGGGGACGATCACCTGCAACTACGACGGCGTGGGGAAGCACCGCACGGTGATTGAAGACGGGGCTTTCATCGGCAGCAACGTGTCGTTGGTCGCGCCCGTGACGATCGGCCGTGGGGCGTTCGTGGCTGCCGGGTCGACGATCACGGAGAATGTCCCGCCGCAGATGCTGGCTCTCGGCAGGGCCCGCCAAGTGCTGAAGGAGAGAAAAGCGGCGCCGTCCGGCGAGGAGGAAGCATGATCGGGCAGGAGCTGAAGCTCGTGACGGGGAATGCGAACCCTGTCCTGGCTCGGGAAGTGTCGTCGTCGCTCGGGATCGACCTCTGCGACGCGGCCGTCGATCGGTTCAGCGATGGGGAGATCCGGGTTCGCATTCGTCAGACCGTGCGCGGAGCCGACGTGTTCGTCATCCAGCCGACGTGCCCGCCGGTCAACGATCATCTGATGGAGCTCCTTCTCATCATCGACGCGGCGAGGCGGGCGTCGGCGCGCAAGGTCATCGCCGTGATTCCGTACTACGGCTATGCCCGACAGGATCGAAAGCAGACCGGACGGGTTCCAATCTCCGCACGCCTGGTCGCGAACCTGATCGAGACGGCGGGCGCGGACCGCGTCCTCACGATGGACCTCCACGCTGGCCAGATCCAAGGTTTCTTCAACATCCCCGTTGACAACCTCCGGGCCGACTGGATCTTTGCCGACCACATCCGATCCCACCTCGTGGGAATCGAGAACGTGGTCATCGTCTCACCGGACGCCGGGGGTGCGGTTCGGGCCCGAATGGTTGCCGAGCAACTCGACCTTCCGCTCGCCATCCTCGAGAAGCGCCGCAGCCACGACGATTCGGTCGTGGATGTGATGAACGTCATCGGAGACGTCAAGGGCAAGTTGGCCGTCCTCGTCGACGACATCCTCGCCTCGGGAGGGACGCTGGTGAAGGCCGCGCGCCGGCTCCTCGACGATGGGGCGGTGGAAGTCCGCGCCTACTGCACGCACGGGTTGTTCTCCGGAGACGCCCTTGGGGCCCTGGCAGACTCTCCCTTGAAACAGGTCGTCGTTACCAATACCATCTTTCGAGAGCAAGCGGAGAAGAGCGGGATTGTGGAGTACATCTCCGTCGGCGAACACCTCGCCAAGACCATTCACCGGATCTTCGAGGACAAGTCGGTGAGTCACCTCTTCCCGCACTACTAGTCGAACCGTAGGAGTTGCGATGCATACGCTAGAGGTCAGCAAGAGGACGTCGGGCAAGGCGAATGCCCTTCGCCGCCAGGGAATCGTTCCGGGAGTCGTCTACGGGCCGTCGATCGACAGCCAGGCGATCTCCATGACGCGGAGGGACTTGCAGGGATTGTTCGCGAAGATCACGCGAAGCTCGCGGATCAACCTGCGCATCACCGGCGACGGGAAGCCGAAAGAGATGGACGTCTTCCTTAAGGTCGTCGATTACGACTCCGTCACCGACATCCCCGTGCACGTCGACTTCTACCATCCGGACACGACACACCCGCTCAAGCTCAACGTTCCGGTGAAGGTCATCGGGGAGGCGCCGGGAACGAAGCTCGGCGGCATCTTGAATGTTCAGTTCAACACGATCCCCGTGCACGGCATGCCGCAGGACATCCCGCACCTTCTGACGATCGACGTCTCGAGCCTCAACATCGGCGACTCGATCCACGTCAACGAGATCGACTTCGGCAAGGTGGAGCCGATGCTCCCGGCCGAACGCGTCCTCGTGACGGTCATCCAGCCGCGCGCCCTGGTTGCGGAGGCGACGGCGGAAGAGGGCGCCGAGGTTGCCGAGGGCGAGGAAGGCGCAGCTGCGGAAGCCGCGGAAGAGACGGCGGCCGAGGAGTCGTAGGGGGGGTCGTTGAAGGCCGTCTTCGGGCTGGGAAACCCCGGGCTCGAGTACGCGCTCACACGGCACAACGTCGGCTTCGAGGTCATCGACCTCTTCCGAAAGGTTCACCGCATTCGAACGAAAGGGCGGATCCAGGAATCCGCCCTTGTCTATTCCTGGGACGACCTCCTGCTCGTGAAGCCGATGACGTTCATGAACGAGAGCGGCACCGCCGTGAAGGGGCTGCTGACGCGGCATCATCTGTCCCCGAAGGACGCGCTGGTGATTTACGACGACCTCGACCTCCCCGCCGGTCGGGTGCGCCTCCTGGCCGCGGGCGGTCCGGGCAGCCACAAGGGAATGACATCCGTGATCGAGCGCCTGGGGACGGAGGAGATCCCGCGCCTGCGGATCGGGATCGAGATCGAGGGGCGGACCGCCGCCGGACGGGACTACGTGCTCGACCGCTTCTCTCCGGAGGAGTGGCAGCAAGTCGCTCCGGCGATCGAGCGCGCCGTCGAGGCCGTCGACCTCTTTCGCAACGCCGGGATCGAGGCCGCGATGACCTCGGTCAACCGAAAGCCGGATCTGGTGTAGCGCAAGCCCTCGCGGGTATACTTCTGCCGCGTCGGAGGCGTTGCGGCGCTGATGACGCGCCTGCGTCGCAGACGTCGACGGAAGGAGGTCGGATGTACGATCGCTTCTCGCGCGAATCGATGGAGATCATCGCCGTGTCGCAGGAAGAGGCCGAGGAGTGGCGGCACAGCTACGTCGGCACGGAACACCTCCTTCTCGCGTTCCTCAAGATGGCCGGCAGCGATGTTCATCGCTTCCTCTCGTCCCACGAGGTGACCTACGAGAAGGTCGCCCAGCTCCTCGAAGAGGAGAAAGGGCGCGGAGAGGTCCGCCTGTCGGCCGATGACCTCGAGCCCACCCCGCGCCTCAAGCGCGTCATGAAGGTCAGCTTCGAGGAGGCACGTCGCGCGGGACTGAACACGATCCGTCCCGAGCACCTTCTGATGGGAATGCTGCGCGAGGGCGAAGGGACGGGAGCAACGATCCTCCAGCAGCTCGGCATCGACCTCACGAAGACGCGCGCCTACTTCCTGCCGCCGTCGGGGATCGGGATGACGATTCGCGCAGCCCGTCGGCAGCCCTCACGCAAGGGCGACCTCGCGGAGTTCGGCCGGAACCTCGTCGAGGAGGCGATGGCCGGCAACCTCGATCCGGTCATCGGTCGCGACGAGGAGATGGAGCGAATCATCCAGACCCTGACCCGGCGGAAGAAGAACAACCCGGCGCTTATTGGGGAGTCTGGCGTTGGCAAGACGGCCATCGTCGAAGGGCTGGCGCAGCGCATCGCCGTCGGCGACGTCCCGGCGATTCTCCGCTCGAAGGAGATCCTCGAGCTCGACATGGCCTCGGTCGTCGCCGGAACGAAGTACCGCGGCGAGTTCGAGCAGCGACTGAAGGCGCTCATCAACCAGGTCTCCGAGAGCGACAACGTCATCTTGTTCATCGACGAGCTGCAGACGGTCGTCGGCGCCGGCGGCGCCGAGGGAGCCATCGACGCGTCGTCGATCCTGAAACCGCCGCTCGCGTCCGGCGCGATCCAGTGCATCGGCACGGCCACCCCCGACGAGTACCGCAAGTCGGTGGAGAAGGACCCAGCGCTTAAGCGACGCTTCAAGACGATCTACGTGGAGGAGCCGTCGCTTGAGGACACCGTCAAGATCTTGAAGGGTCTGCGCCAGCGGTACGAGAAGCACCACGGCGTCCGAATCACGGATGACGCGCTCTATGAGGCGGCGCGCCTCTCCGATCGGTACGTCACCGACCAGTTCCTCCCGGACAAAGCCATCGACCTGATCGACGAGACCGCGGCCCGAATCAAGCTTCAGAGTTCCCACAT
Organism: Thermotogota bacterium; assembly: GCA_039679545.1. Lineage (GTDB taxonomy): Bacteria > Bipolaricaulota > Bipolaricaulia > UBA7950 > UBA9294 > JAPLGD01. The sequence continues at coordinate 3,003 of JBDKUT010000065.1, read as the reverse complement.
GCCCGACGAGGTCCGCACCCTGATGGAGAAGACGGAAGCTCTGGACCAAGAAGAGCAGGAGGCCGTCGCGAAGCAGGACTACGAGACCGCCGCGCGCCTACGCGATCGGAAGGCCGAGCTGTCCTCGGAGGCCGAGAAGCTGAGCAAATCGGAGATCCTCGGCGGCGAACTCCAAGCAACCGGTCGGGACATCGCACGAATGGTGTCGATGTGGACCGGCGTTCCGATCGGCCACGTCCAGGAAGAGGAGACGGTCCGACTCGTCAACATGGAGGAGAAGATCCACGACCGCCTGATCGCTCAGGACGAGGCGGTGCGCGCCGTGTCACGGTCGATCCGCCGCGCGTACGCCGGGGTCAAGAACCCGAAGCGGCCGGTTGGCGTGTTCATGTTCCTCGGACCGACGGGGGTCGGGAAGACCGAGTTGTCCAAGACCCTGGCCGAATTCCTGTTCGGCGACGAGGACGCCCTGATCCGCGTCGACATGTCGGAGTACATGGAGCGCTTCTCCGTGTCCCGTCTCACCGGTGCGCCTCCGGGGTACGTCGGATACGAGGAGGCCGGCGAGCTCACGGAGAAGGTCCGACACCGCCCGTACTCGGTCGTCCTGTTCGACGAGATCGAGAAGGCGCACCGCGACGTGTTCAACATTCTCCTTCAGGTGATGGAAGATGGGATCCTCACCGACTCGCAGGGGCGCCGGGTCGACTTCCGGAACACGGTCTTGATCATGACCTCGAACGTCGGCAGCGAGCTCATCACTGACCGCGACACCCTTGGGTTCAGTGATCAAAGCGATGCCTCCGAGGACTCGTACCAGGAGATGAAGAGCCGGGTTACCGGTGAGGCGCGCAACGTCTTCCGGCCGGAGTTTCTGAACCGGCTCGACGACATCATCGTCTTCCACCAGCTGAACCGTGACCAGGTCCGGCAGATCGCGACCTTGATGATCAACGAGCTGACGGAGCGGTTGCGCGCCGAGCGCGGAATCAAGTTCGAGCTCGATGACTCCGCGTGGGACCTCTTGATTCGCCAAGGGTACGACCCGAAGTACGGCGCTCGGCCGATGCGGCGGACGATCGAGCGGCTGATCGAGAACCCGATCTCCGAAGAGATCCTGCTCGGTCAGTTTCCTAAGGGATCCACCGTCACGGCCGCCGCCAACGGCGACGAGATGCGTTTCCGACAGAGCGGATAGCATGGCGTTCGCCTGCTCCAACTGCGGCTACCGATCGGTCAAGTGGTTCGGTCGGTGCCCGAGTTGCGGGGCGTGGGACTCGTTCGCCGAGACCGCGGAGGGCGCGTCGTCGCCGCGGGACGTCGAGTCCTGGCTCGGCGAGGAACTTCGACCGATTACGCAGATCGACCTCGCCGACGTGAAGCGCATTCCATCGGGGTCCGACGAGCTGGACCGACTGCTCGGAGGCGGTCTCATCCCCGGCGGGGTCATCCTGTTTGGAGGCGAGCCGGGGATCGGAAAGTCGACGCTTCTACTCCAGGTCGCCCAGACGCTCGCTCAAGGGTTGGGCAACGTCCTCTACGTCTCGGGCGAGGAGTCCGAGAGCCAGGTCAAGCTTCGCGCCAGCCGGGTCGGCGTGGGACACGAACGCTTGTACGTGCTCTCCGAGCAGTCGCTTAAGCGGATCGCGGCGGCGGTCGAGAAGCTCACTCCCTGTGCCCTGATCGTCGACTCGATCCAGACCGTCGTCTCGGGCTCGATCGAGGGCGAAGCGGGGAGCCTGCGGCAGCTGCGCGAGGCGAGCGGCGAGTTGATCCGCCTCACGAAGTCGAAGCACCTCGTGACGTTCCTCGTCGGACACATCACGAAGGACGGCGCGTTCGCCGGCCCGAAGTCGGTCGAGCACCTCGTTGACGTGGCCCTTTACCTCGAGGGAAGCCGCGGCGAGGACCTTCGCTTCCTGCGCTCCGTCAAGAACCGATTCGGCGCCACCGACGAGGCCGCCGTGTTCCGGATGACGGCGGAAGGGCTGAAGGAGATCCTGAACCCGTCGCAATTCTTCCTCGAAGGGCATCGCGGCGAGCCGCGTCCCGGCTCCGTGGTCGTGCCGATCCTCGAAGGGACGAGGCCGATCCTCGTCGAACTGCAGGCGCTCGTGTCGCCGACCGGAGGGTATGGAGTTCCCCAGCGGCGGTGCACGGGGTTGGATATCAACCGCGTGCTGCTGCTCCTCGCGGTCATCGAGAAGCAGCTTGCCGTTCACATCGGCGGCGCCGATGTCTACCTCTCGGTGGCCGGAGGTCTCGAGGCGCGCGAGCGGGCGAGCGACCTCGCGGCCGTGGTGGCCATCGTGTCCAGCCTGCGCAACAAGCCGATCGATCCGAAGACGGTCGTTGTCGGCGAGGTCGGGCTCTCGGGCGAGGTGCGCGCGGTGCGTCGGGTTGCGGAGCGGGCTCGCGAGGCGGAGAAAATGGGGTATGAGCGAATTGTCGTTCCCTCCGTGGGCGCGGTCTCCGTGAAGGGGGCGATCGACGTGGTGCCCGCGGAGTCGATCGAGCGGGCCCTCGAGGCGGTCGGTCTGGGGTAAGCGCAACGAGGGGAGGAGGAGACGATGCACGACGAGCGCTGGGATCGTTTGACGCGGGCGGCGGACGTGCTGCGCTCTCGCCTGGAAGTGCCACCTGCCGTGGCGATCACCCTCGGGTCGGGCCTGTCGGACGGATTCGGCCTTCCCGAGGGAGGAACGCGGATCCCGTGCGGCGAGATCCCGGGGTTCCCGGTTCCCACGGTCGCCGGGCACAGCGGCGAGTTCTGGTCCGGCCGGATCGGCCGCGTTCCCGTCCTCTTGCAGCGCGGGCGCGTGCACTTCTACGAGGGGCGTACGCTCGAGGAGGTCACGTTCGCGACCCGGTTGTTCGCGCTTCTCGGCGTCAAGACCCTCATCGTCACGAACGCCTCCGGCGCGATCCGCTCGGACCTTCACGCCGGGGACCTCGTCCTGATCACGGACCACATCAACATGCTTGGCGCGAACCCGCTTTACG
>JBDKUT010000064.1:0-25253 GCA_039679545.1 Thermotogota bacterium | reverse complement strand
CTCTTCCGACTCGGCGGAGAGAGGCTCGACCAGCTCTTCCTCCGCGAGGGGCGAATCGAGGAGGCTCCGTTCCGCGACGACCTCTGCCGGACGCAGGTTCGCGTTGTCGTCGACGAGCCGGTCGACGACCTTCTCTCGGCACCGCTTGGCAACCATCACGTCCTCCTCGCCGGCCGTCACGGCGGGACCATCCGCCGGTTCTTCGACCGCTATCTCGCGACGTAGATTGCTGCGAGATTGCGCCGCTACCCTGGCCACGTAGCCGCGCTAGGTTCCGCCGCTATCCTCGCGACGTAGATCCCTGCGAGGTTGCGCCGATCCCCTGGTAAGGTAGCCAGACCAAGCCGCGCCTGTATTCTCGCCACCTGGCTACAGAGCGGGACTCCGCCGTCACCCTGGCGACGTGGATTTCGCTCCTATCCCCAGGCACGGAGACGGTGCGGTAGCGTGGGCGGCTCGGCCGCTCGGCGGCCTTGCGATGCAGATCCCGACGAGCGGTTTCTTGTGTCGATGCGCGCGAGCCGCTACCATGCGGGCTCGGTGGAGGTGAGCGTTCATGCCCGAGCGCAAGATGCAGATTACAGCGGACAACGAGACGCGGCGGGGTCACTACTCCAACCTCGCCCTGATCTCCCATCGCCAAGAGGAGTTCGTCGTCGACTTCCTGTTCGTGGACCCCCAAGCCGCTTCGCCACAGGAAGGGCAGGCGATCCTCGAGTCGCGCATGATCCTGAATCCGGTGCACATGAAGCGGCTCTACCAGGCGATCGGTGAGAACCTGCAGCGCTACGAGAAGAACTTCGGGAAGATCGCCCTCCCGCCGACCCTAACGTAGACCCGTCTTGCCCATGGACAGTGGGGCGGGGTTCGTCGAACGCAAAGCGGGAGTTGTCCGCACAATCCTGGTGCGGCGGCTGACGCTCGGCGTCTTTTCCGTTGTTGCGCTCGTCGTTCTGTTCACGAGCCGGCTCAGCTACAAGAACCCGCTCTTCTACTCGCCTGTTCTCTGGTTTCTGCTCACGTTCCCGTTCAAGGCGCTGATCGAGCGTCTGCGGACCGAGCGGGCCCTCCACTGGGCGCACACAGGGTTCTACCTCGCTGAGGGCGTGCTGATCACGGTCCTTGTTCACTTCATGGGAGGGAGTACCTGGATCGGCAACATCTTCTACCTCTTCACGGTGCTCTACGCGAACTACTTCCTCCCGCGCCTGTACGGAGCCCTCGTAACTGGCTGGGTCGTCGCCTGCTATGCAACGCTCGTGCTTCTTGAGGCGGCCGGGACGCTTCCGCACCGGTCCTTGTTCGCATTGACCGGTGATCCGTATCAGAGCCTCTCGTACAACGTTGCCACCATCCTCGCGGGGACGGTGGCCCTGTACGCGGTGGTTGCGTTCACGGTGCGGACGTTCGCCGCGATCGGCACGAAGAAGAACCGGTTGTTGGCGGAGCGGGAGGCGGAGCTGGCGCGGGTGTCGAAGCGGCTCCTCGGCGCGCAGGACGAGGAGCGGCGCAGGATCGCCCGCGGCCTTCACGACGGGCTTATCCAGTCCCTCGCGGCGATCAAGCTGCATTTGGCCCCCGCGAAGGCCAAGCTCGGCGAGGAGGAGTACCGCGAGGTGACGGGGATCGTCGACGAGGCGATCCGTCAGACGAGGACGCTCGCCTACTCCATCCGGCCGCCGCTGCTCGACGACCTCGGCCTTGTCCCGTCGCTCGACCGGTTGGTGGCGAGTGTCGGAGAGGAGAACGAGCTTGCGACCCGCGTCGAGTCGGGCCTTGACGCCCGGCTTGATCGAGAGGCCGAAGGGCTCCTGTACCACGTCGCGCGAGAGGCCCTGGAGAACGTCGTCCGGCACGCCAAGGCGAGCCGGGTCGCGATCCAAATCTCGAGTGAGGGCACGTGGGTTCGCCTCTCCATCGAGGACGACGGGATCGGCATCGCCCCCGACGGCCTGCGCGGACTGGGATTGCGCGGAATCGAGGAGCGTGTGACGATCGCCGGCGGGACCGTGTCGATCACCTCGGCCCCCGAGCGCGGCACGATCGTCACCGTGGAGGTTCCCTGTGGGGACGACGCGGATTGCGATTGTCGATGATCACGCGCTCGTGCGCGACGGGCTGGCGCGGCTCTTGACGCTCGAGACGGACTTTGGGGTGGTTGGCTCGTGTGGCGACGGGGCGGGAGCGCTTGAGCTTGCGGCCGCCCTCCGTCCGGATGTCATCCTCCTCGACATCGCCCTCCCCGACATCGATGGGCTCGACCTCATCGCGAAGGTCCTCGACCGGAGCCCGGAGAGCCGAGTCCTGATGCTGTCGATGCACTCTGAGCCGGAGTACGCTGCCGCCGCCGTCGCGCGTGGGGCCCGTGGTTTGGTCGCGAAGTCCGCGTCGGCGGAAGCGCTCGTTGAGGCCATTCGTCGCGTGGCGGCCGGAGAAACCCTCCCATCGGAGGAACGGCTCTCCCCACGAGAACGCGAGATCCTCGCACTCGTGGCGGCCGGCCGGTCGAACGACGAGGTCGCTTGCGAGCTCGGGATCCAACGGAAGACTGTCGACGGTCACTGCGAGCGCCTGATGGAGAAACTCGATGTCCACACCCGCGCCGCCCTCGTCGCCTACGGGCGCCGGATCGCGTTCTAGGAAGTTCCAATGAGTACGGTTTCCCTGTGTTGCCCCGTGGCGGAGCGGCATACAATCGAAGCATGGGGTTGATTCGGGTGGTGTTGGCCGACGATCACGCGTTGGTTCGTTCGGGGATTCGAGCTTTGCTCGCCTCGAGCGGCGTGGACGTGGTTGCGGAGGCGGGAGACGGGAGGAGCTTGCTCCGCGAGGTGCGGGCCCATCGTCCCGACGTGGCGCTTGTGGACGTCTCCATGCCACTCCTGGATGGCATAGAGGCGACGCGGCGGATTGCACGGCTGTCGCCGCAGACGGGCGTCGTCATCCTCACGATGCACGACGATCGTTCGTTCGTCGCTCGTGCGCGACGGGCGGGGGCTCGGGCGTACGTTGTGAAGGATTCGGCCGTCGAGCGCCTGCTCGAGGTCGTTCGCCGGGTGGCCGCGGGCGAGACCTGCCTCGTCGACGACGGTGAGCCTCTCGACGAGCCGCTGACCTCGAGAGAGCGGGAGGTTCTCCAGCTCGTGGTGGAAGGGAAGACGAACGGAGAGATCGCCGAGCTGCTTCACCGGAGCATCCACACGGTGCGCAACCACCGCGCACGACTGATGCGCAAGGTCGGCGCGCGCTCGGCCGCCGACCTTGTCACCGCGGCGGAGCGACTGGGGGTTGCCGTCGCGCTCCCCGAGCCGGGACGTGAATGAGATGACGCCGAAGATTCTGGACGCACACCGAGACGAGATCCGGGCCGCGATCGCCGACGCCCTGCGCGGCGACACGCCGCTTCTGAAGGAGCTGCGAATCCACGCGGGCCTGGAGGGCGAGGACGGTCGAGCGATCGACGGGATGGGCAAGCTGCTTCGACCGAGCCTCGTCCTGTTCGTCGCCAACGAGCTCGGCGCGCCGACCGCGAAGGCCCTTCCCGCCGCCGTCGGCCTCGAACTCATTCACAACTTCTCGCTCGTCCACGACGACATTCAGGACCAGGATAAGACGCGCCGTGGTCGTCCGACGGTGTGGGCGAGAACCGGGGTCGCGGAAGCGATCAACGCCGGCGACTTGCTGCACTCCCTCGCGACCGCCGTCGTCCTGCGGGCCGGTGGCGATGCCTCGACGGCCCTGGCGGCGGCGACGGCCGAGATGATCGAGGGACAGTCGCTCGATCTCGCGTTTGAGAAGAGGCTCGCGACCGTCGATGAGTACCTGCGGATGGTCGACAAGAAGACGGGGGCGCTTCTTGAGTGTGCGTTCGAACTTGGCGGCATCGTCGCCGGGGCGGGCGTCGATGTGCGCGAGCGCCTCAAGAGGCTCGGACGCGCGGTCGGGCGAGCGTTCCAGATTCAGGACGACCTTCTCGGCGTCTGGGGAAACGGAGACGTGGTCGGAAAGCCGCGCGGTTCCGACGTGCGGCGGCGCAAGAAGTCATTCCCCGTGGCGGCCGCGTTCTCGCGCGCCGCGGCGCCGGAGCGGACGCGCTTGGAGAAGATCTACGCGAGCGAGCCGGTGTCCGAGGTTGACGTGCGTTGGGTGATCGAAACGATGGAGCGGCTTGGCGTGCGCGACGAAGGCGCGGCGAAGGTGCGGGAGTACCTGGCGGAGGCCGACGCGGGACTCGAATCCCTGCCGTTGTCTCCGAAGGGCAAGGGCGAGGCTCGGTCGCTGTTCGGGTACCTCGCGGGGAGGGAGAAATGAGTCGTCCGTTCCCACTGGACGTGGCGGTGGCTCGGCACATTGCAGGGAGCAAGCTTCGCCTGCGGAAGCGGTTCCCGTTCGTCACGATGCTCGAACCGCTCGAGCTGTGCAACCTGGCGTGCACCGGGTGCGGCCGCGTCCGGGAGTACCGCGACGTTGTCGACCACCGCCTCGGCGTCGACGCTTGTCTGGCCGCGGTGCGAGCGTCGGGCGCGCCGATCGTGTCCGTCTCGGGCGGCGAACCGCTCCTTCACCCTCAGATCGGCGACATCGTCCGCGCGCTGAAGGACGATGGGCGGTACATGTACTTCTGCACAAACGGCCTTCTGCTTCAAGAGAAGCTCGACCTGTTCGAGCCGTCGCGCCAGCTTGCCTTCGTCGTCCACCTCGACGGAACGGAGGTCGTGCACGATCGTGTCACCGAACGGCCGGGCACCTACGCGACGGCGATCGCCGGGATCCGCGAGGCCGTGGCACGAGGACATCGCGTCTGCACGAACACGACCCTCTTCCACGGTTCGGACGTGGAAGACCTGCACGCGCTGTTCGCGACGCTTCAGACCCTCGGCGTCGAGGGGCTCATGGTGTCACCGGGATACGCGTACGGCGACGTCTCGAACCGCAACCTCTTCCTCGAGCGGCAGGAGTCCGTCGCCGTCTTCCGGCGCGTCCTTGACCCAGCGAAGGGCTTTCCGTTCTACAACAACCCTCTCTATCTCGACTTCCTGCGCGGGGATCGGGAGTACACGTGCGCGGCGTGGACGACGGTGACGTACACCGTCAAGGGATGGCGGCTTCCGTGCTACGCGCTCGCCGACCGCCACACGGACGACGTTACGGAGTTGTTCGCGCCCGAGGTGTGGACGAAGTACGGGCCGGGCGTCGACCCGCGGTGCGGGAACTGCATGATGCACTCGTCGTTTGAGGGCGCCAGCATCCTCGACGCGTTGCACAAGCCGGCGAACCTCGTTCGCGTGGCGCGAGGGGTGTGGGGATGATCGTCGTGACGGGCTGCTTCCGACGGGAGACGCGGTGGGTCGAGCGACGCCCCGGCCTTCGCGTCGTGCGGACGCGGATGGGCGAGGCGTCGGCCACCGACCTCGACGCGCGGGTTCGACGGGGCCCTCATCCGTCGCTTCTCCTCTCAACCGGATTCTCGGGCGGCCTCGACGCCGGGATGAGGACCGGCGACATCTTCCTCGCGCGGGCGATCGTACACGGCGGAGAAACGCTGGCGGTCTCCGAAGCCCTTGTTGAGCGGGCACGCGGCGCGCTCGACGAGCTCCAGTTCTCCGTGTGGACGGGGACCAGCGCGTCCGTCAGCGTCGTCGCGGGCGCGGCCGCGAAGCGAGAGCTCGGAACGACGGGGGCGAAAAGCGTCGATCTTGAGAGCGGACCGCTCGCCCGGTGGGCGGTGGCTCACGACGTGCCGTTTCTCTCCTGCCGCGTGGTCCTCGACTCGGCCGACGAGGATCTGCCGTTCTCCGGTCAGGGGCCTCTGTGGCTCGCGGCGCTGCGCCACCCGCGTGCCGCCCTCGACCTCGCCCGCCGCTCGGCGCTCGCCGGCCGGGAGCTTGGGCGCGCCGTGACCGGAATCGTCGGCGTCCTCGAGGAGGAGGCGGCATGACGAAGCGCGTGAGCGTGGGCGGCGTTCCGATCGGCGGAGGGGTCCCGATCGTCGTCCAGTCGATGACGAACACGAACACCGCCGACGCGGCGGCGACGATCGCCCAGATCCGGCGCCTCGAGACCGTCGGTTGCGAGATCGTCCGCGTCGCCGTCCCCGACTTCGCCGCTGCCGAGGCGCTCCCTGAGATCAAGCGGTCGATCTCGATCCCCCTCGTGGCTGACATCCACTTCGACTATCGGCTTGCCCTTGCCTCGATCGAGGCCGGCGTCGACAAACTGCGCCTCAACCCGGGCAACATCACCGACCCCGCGCGAATCGGCGAGGTCGCGGAGGCGGCGCAGAAGGCCGGCATCCCCATCCGCGTCGGGGCGAACTCGGGGTCGCTGGCGAAGGAGTACCTCGACGCACACGGACGCGCGACGGCCCCCGGCATGGTCGAGAGTGCCCTCAACGAGATCCGGCTCCTCGAGCGGCACGACGTCAAGGACATTGTCGTGTCGCTCAAGGCGACCGACGTGCGCATGACCGTCGACGCGTACCGCGCCGTCGCCACGGAGATCGACTACCCACTCCACATCGGGATCACTGAGGCGGGGACGGCGTGGGAGGGGGCCATCCGCTCCGCCGTCGGACTCGGCATTCTCCTTGCCGAAGGGATCGGCGACACGATTCGGGTTTCCCTTGCCGGCGACCCCACCGCCGAGGTCGGTGCCGCCTACGAGATCCTGCGCTCGCTCGGCCTCAGGCAACGCGGCGTCGACCTCCACGTTTGCCCGACGTGCGGTCGCACCGGCATCGACCTCGCGCGGATCGCCGACGAGGTCCGCCGGTCACTGAGCGACGTTGTCGAGCCGGTGAAGGTGGCGTTGATGGGGTGCGCCGTGAACGGGCTCGGCGAAGTGAAGGACGCCGACGTCGGGATCGTCGGAAGCCGCGGCCAGGGGACCGTGTACGTGAGTGGTGAGCCGACGGCGACCGCGGTTCCGGAGGATCGGCTTGTGGGCGAAGTCGTCGCGGCCGTGCGCGCATTCGTTGAGCAAAGGAGGACCCGTGGCTAGCGCGACACGAATCCCGAAGGACCCGACCTCCGCTCCCGCGCTCGATCTGGATCGCGCCGTCGGCCGCGCCATCGACCACGCCGTCGCCCACCTGTTTGAGATCCAGTACAACGCCGGCTACTGGTGGGCCGAACTCGAGTCGAACGTGACGATCACCGCCGAGCACGTCTTTCTCCGCCACATCCTCGGGAACACCGATGCGGCCGAGCGATCGCGTGCGGCCGCGTACATCCTCGCCAAGCAGCGGGCCGACGGGACGTGGGCCAACTGGTTCGACGGTCCGGCCGAGCTGTCGACGACAACGGAGGCGTACGTCGCCCTGAAGATGGCGGGGATCCCGGTCGGTCGGCCCGAGATGGCGCGGGCGCGGGCGTACATCCTGTCGAAGGGCGGCGTCGAGAAGGCCCGCGTCTTCACGAAGATCTGGCTCGCGATGATGGGCGAGTGGGATTGGCGCGGTCTCCCCGCGCTTCCGCCCGAGATTGTCCTCTTGCCGTCGTGGTTCCCAATCAGCCTCTACTCGTTCGGTTGCTGGGCGCGGCAAACGGTCGCCGCCCTCGCGATCGTCATGGACCGAAAGCCCGTCGTCCCGCTCCCCTCCGAAGCGAGGATCGACGAACTCTTCGTGAACGGGCGCGCGAACGCCGACCTCCGCGTCCCGACGACGAAGCACACGCGACGCGCCCGCTTCTTCCTCCTCGCCGACCGGGTCTCTCGCGCCTACGGGAGGCTCCCGTACAAGCCGCTGCGCGAGACGGCGATCCGCAAGGCGAAGCGGTGGATCCTCGAGCGGCAGGAGGCGGACGGCGCGTGGGGCGGCATCCAGCCGCCGTGGGTCTACTCGCTCATCGCCCTACAACTCCTCGGCGACCGGCTTGACGGGAACGGCCCGCTCGCGAAGGGGTTCGCCGGGTTCTACGGGCCACAGGGATTCTCGATCGACGATGGAGAGCGATTTCATCTCCAGTCGTGCTTGTCCCCGGTGTGGGACACCGGGCTCGCGGCGATGGCTCTTGAGGATGCCGGCGTGCCGGGCGATCACCCGGCGCTCGTGAAGGCCGGAAGCTGGCTCATGGACGAGCAGATCGCGAGCGGCGGCGACTGGCTTGTTCGCTGCAGCGCGGCGCCGGGCGGTTGGTCGTTCGAGTTCCAGAACGACGTCTACCCCGACACCGACGACAGCTCGATCGTTCTCCTTGCGCTCACCAAGATGGATCTCGACACGGCGCGCAAGGCGGACGCGATGGAGCATGGGACCCGGTGGCTCGTCGGAATGCAGAGTCGGGGCGGTGGCTGGGGCGCGTTCGATCGCAACAACACCCAGACCTGGACGCGCGACATCCCGTTCGCCGACTTCGGGGAGATGATCGACCCGCCGTCGGTCGACGTGACCGGCCACATCCTCGAGTTCCTCGGACGGATCGGTCGGCGGAAGGATGACCGGACCGTGCGTCGCGCGCTTGAGTACCTGCGCCGCGAGCAAGAAGAGGACGGCGCGTGGTACGGCCGCTGGGGCGTGAACCTCGTCTACGGAACAGGCGCGGTCCTCCCGGGACTTGCTGCGGTGGGCGAGGACATGGCGGCGCCGCACGTGCGCCGGGCCGTTGACTGGCTCCTCGCGCACCAGAATCCCGACGGCGGATGGGGGGAGAAGATCGAGGGGTACTACGACCCCGCGTGGAGGGGCCGCGGTCCCTCCACGGCGTCGCAGACGGGGTGGGCACTTCTGGGTCTGCTCGCCGCAGGTGAGCTCCGCAGCACGGCCACTGAGCGGGGAATCCGCTACCTCGTCGAGACGCAGAACGCGCAGGGCGGCTGGGACGAAGAGGCGTTCACGGGGACCGGGTTCCCGACCGACTTCATGATCCGCTACCACCTGTACCGCGACGTCTTCCCGCTCATGGCGTTGGGGCGCTGGCGCCGCCAAACGGGCGGCGAGCAACGGGCGACGGAAGGCGTTCCGCCCGTCGCTGGAAGACCCGCCGAAGCTGCGGAAGCGCAAGCTGGCCGGGTCGCCAAGGACGGTGTGGCATGACGATCGCCAAGGCGAAGGTCCTCGGGTTCTGCGGCGGCGTGCGCCGGGCGGTCCAGCGGATCGAGACCGAGCTTGCCGAGCACGGCCCGCTCCACACCCTCGGTGCCATCGTGCACAACGCGCACGTCGTCGACGCACTGGCCGCCAAGGGCGCGCGGATGGCGCGGAGCCTTGACGAGGTTCCGGAGGGCGGAACGGTCGCCATCACCGCGCACGGCGCCGGGGAAGAAGTGTACGCCGAGATCGAACGTCGCGACCTGCGGCTCGTCGACACGACGTGCCCCATCGTCCGCCGAGCGCAGCAGGCGGCGGCGCATCTGGTTGAGGAAGGGTACAGCGTCGTCCTGTACGGCGAGGCCGAGCACCCCGAGGTGCGCGGAATCCTCTCGTGGACGCGGGGGCGCGGGATCGCCACGCAGTCGCCCGACGTCGACGTCCCGATCGGCGAAAAAGGGATCGCGGTGATCTCGCAGACGACGAAGAGCCCGGCGATGTTCGCCGAGTTCGTTCAGGAACTGGTGAAGCGCTACACCGGGCGAGTGCCCGAGATGCGCATCGTCGACACGACATGCCCGGAAACCGGGCGGCGGTACCAGGCGGCCGCGGAGCTCGCGGCGGACGTGGACGCGCTCCTCGTCGTGGGAAGCCGCAGCTCGGCGAACACGCGGAAGCTCGCGGAGACGTGCCGAGCGACGGGGGTGCCGACACACCACATCGAGTCCGCGGGCGAGATCGATGACGAGTGGCTGACGGCTGGGAAGCGGTTCGGTGTGACGGCGGGAGCGTCGACGCCGGATGACGTCATCGAGGATGTCGTCCGGCGGCTGCGCGGCCGCGCCGAGGGAAGTTCGGAGGAAGCGAAGTGAAGAGGAGTGAAGGAATGCGCACGACGATCGAAGACGGCGTGGCGATGAAGATGCACCGTGTCGCGATCCAACGGATCGCGCAGACGGCGCCCGAATTCATCGACATCACGGACGAGGTCGCCGCAGCGGTGGAGGCGTCAGGGATCCAGGACGGGACGGTGACTGTGTTCTCGCGCCACACGACGGCGGCGATCAAGATCAACGAGAACGAGCCGCTCCTGCTTCGGGACATGGCTCGATTCCTGGAGACGAGCGCGCCGCGGGAGGCGGAGTACCGCCACAACGACTTTGTCATCCGCACGGCGAACATGACCGACGACGAGTGTCCGAACGGACACTCGCACTGCCAGCACCTCCTACTCAGCGCGAGCGAGACGATCCCGGTGATGGGTGGGCGGCTTGCCCTTGGGCGTTGGCAGAGCGTGTTCCTCGTCGAGCTCGACCGACCGCGCGAGCGCGAAGTCGTGATCCAGGTCCAGGGATGGTGAGTTCCCGCGCACAGGACAGGGGACCTGGCGCGGCTCGCGCCCGCGCAGGAACATCTGATGGGCGGGAGAGGCCTTACGCAGCGCGGGCCCAGGAGCTTGACGTCGGTCGCACGCTCGCGGATCCGGCAGCGCGGGTGGCGACGTTCGAGGAGGCGCGAGATCTGTGCCTCGCTCTCACCCGAGCGGAGGGCGAGAACTTCACTGTGGTGTCGTGGCTTGCTCCGAAAGCGATGCGCGAGCACCTCACCGTTGTCTATGCCTATTGCCGTACAGTCGACAACCTCGGCGACGAAGGCTGGGCGCTTGACGGGCGTCGCGCCTCGGACGGCACTGTACCGGACCGTATTGCGCTCCTCGACGAGTTCGAAGCCGAGCTTGACTTTACGTACGCCGGCGCCCCGCGGCATCCGATCTTCGTGGCGTTGCGGCCGACGATCGAACGGTTCGACCTTCCCCGTGAGCCGTTCGCCCGCCTCATCGAAGCGAACCGCATGGACCAGCGAGACAAGCGCCACGCGACGTTCGCCGACCTTCTCCACTACTGCGAGCACTCGGCGACCCCCGTCGGGCGGCTCGTCCTCGGCCTCTACGAACGCGGCGGCGAAGAAGAAAACGCTCTCTCCGACGCGACGTGCATCGGCCTCCAGCTCGCCAACTTCTGGCAGGACGTAAAGCGGGACTACGAGATGGGCCGCGTCTACCTGCCGCAGGACGAGATGGCCGAGTACGGCGTCCGCGACGAGGACCTCGCAACGGCGACGGCGTCGGAATCGGTCCGACGGCTGCTTCGGTTTCAGGTCGAGCGGGCTCGCGGCTACTTCGCTCGCGGTCTGCCGCTCCTCGATCGAGTCTCGGGCCACCTGCGCGTCGACCTCGCCCTCTTCTCGCGCGGCGGCCTGGCGATCCTCGACAAGATCGAGCGCCAGAACTACGACACGCTCTCCCAGCGGCCGACCGTGAGTAAGATGGAGAAAGTGGGGATTCTCCTCTCCACGCTTGCCGGACGGCGGTGGAAACGATGGATCTGAAGTCGGCGTACGTCGAGTGCGCGGAGATCACGCGAAGAGAGGCACGAAACTTCTACTTCGCCTTCCTCTCGCTGCCGCGAAGACAGCGGCTGGCTGTCTATGCGCTCTACGCGTTCTGCAGAGAACTGGATGATGTCGCGGACAGCGCCGCGAATGCCGCCCCATCCGACGTGCGGCGTTCGCTTACTGAGAACCGCTCTGCCATCGCGGTTCTCTCGGACCGTGTCGCGAACCCTTCGGGTTCACTTAAGGAGAAGCGTGATGAGTCCACGCTTCTCCATGACCAGGTTGGTTCCAGCGATTCGAGGCGCGAAGGAATCGCGGCGCTGCGGGGACGGCTTGCCGCGGCGGCCGAGGGCCGGCCGGAGACGAACCGCGACGTCGCGCTCGCCGACGCGATCGCTCGCTACGGCATCGATCCCGATGATGTCGTCCAGATCCTCGACGGCGTGGAGATGGACCTCGAACTCGAGTGGATGGAGACGGACGCCGAGCTCGAAGCCTACGCCTACCGTGTCGCCTCCGCCGTCGGTCTCGCGACGCTGCCGATCCTGACGGACGGCGTGCCGCCGACCGACGCGATGCGGGAGAAGGCGATTTCCCTTGGGCTCGGCATGCAGTTCGTGAACGTGCTCCGCGACGTGGACGAGGACCTCGGCCGCGGCCGGATCTACCTTCCCCGCGAGGCGTTCGTTCGCCATAACGTCGATGAGACGGCCTTCCGCGCGCGGACGATGACCCCGGCACTGCGAGAGCTACTGCGCGCCCACGCCGAGCGCTCGCGCTCGCTCCTCGATGACGGGCTTGGCCTTGTGCCGCTTGTGTCCCGTGCCGGAAGACCGTGTCTTTGGCTCCTCGCCGAGATCTACGGCCGAATCCTCGACCGGATCGAGGCTTTGGGCCTCAACGTCTTCGCTGACCGCGTCTCCCTCTCGACGCGTGAGAAGCTCGTCCTCGTTGCCTCGACCTTCGTGAGGAGGTTCTGACGTGGCTCGTGTGGTTGTGGTCGGCGGCGGGTTCGCCGGCTTTGCCGCTGCGTGCCGCCTCGCCGGCGACGGCGTCGATGTCGCTCTGTTCGAGCGCGCGCCGCGCCTCGGCGGGCGCTGCGCGTCGTTCGAGCACGAGGGCGAGACCCTGGACTACGGCCAGCACATCCTCATGAGCTGCTGCACGGCGGCGACCGGGTTCCTTGAGCGAATCGGAGCCGAGCCGACCGTCTCGTTCCAGGACTACCTCTCGATTCCCATCCTGTGCGAGGGCGAACGCACCGTGATCCGGTCCGCGCCGTTACCCGGAATCTTGCACCTTCTGCCGAGCCTCCTTCGCTACCGCCCGCTTTCGTTCGGCGAGCGGCTTGCGGCGTTGCGTGCCGGCGCGGCCCTTTCGGTCGGCCGACGAGGCGACGCAACGTTCGGCGCCTGGCTCGCCCGCCACGGCCAGAACGAACGAACGGTGCGGCGACTGTGGAACCCCGTCTCGATCGCTGCGCTCAACGCACCAGCAGACAGAGTCAGCGTCGCCGCGGCGCGCAAGGTGTTCCGCGATGGGTTCTTCCAGCCCGACGGCGCGAGCATCGGTCTCTTCACGTCGCCCCTCGGCTCGATCTTTGACGCCGCTCGCAAGTACGTCGAAGCGCGGGGCGGGCTGGCCGAGGTCGGCGCTGGCGTCTCCCGCGTCCTGTTTGACAGAGGTCGCGCGGTTGGAGTCGAACTCGACGATGGATGCTCGATCGACGCCGAAGCCGTGGTCAGCGCTGTTCCGCCCGACGCGCTGGAGCGACTTGCCGGCGGTCGCCCTGAGCTCACGCATGTGCTTGAAGCCGCGGGACGTCTCGAGTGGGCGCCGATCGTCAACGTTCACCTCTGGCTCGATCGCCCGGCACTCGCCGACGAGTTCGCCATCGCCGTCGACTCGCCCGTTCAGGCCGTGTTCGACGTCGGCAAGCTGCACGAAAAGTGCGGATCGACGCACTTGGTCTTGTCGCAGAGCGCGGCCGACGCCTGGGTCGACCGCGCCGACGCCGAAGTCGTCGACAACCTCACGACCGCACTGCGGGAGGTCCTTCCCGTAGTGCGGGATGCGGAGATTCGACGCTCGCTCGTCATCCGGCACCGCGAGGCGACGTTCGTTCCAGCGCCGGGATCCGACGCGCTGCGGCCCGCAGCGCGCACTCCGATCGACGGTCTCTTCCTCGCCGGCGACTGGACTGCTACAGGGTGGCCTTCGACGATCGAAGGCGCGGTCCGGTCGGGAATCAGCGCGGCGGCTCGCGCGGAGTTGGAGACCGAACCGTGGGCTCTTCCTGGAGAGACCGAGGATTCGGCACGCGGCGTGCGCGAGAGGGAATGAAGGCCCTCGCAATCTCTGGCAGCCCGCGGCGCGGCGGCACCTCCGACGCCGCGGCGAAGCCGATCACGCGGCCGCCGGTCGTCGCGCGTTCCTCATGGAAGGAGCGCTGCGTCGGCCAACGCGGTACTTGCTTGCCGCGGCTACGCCTGTCTGCGTACCCTAGAGCGCGAGGAGGCGCACAGTGGAGATAAGGGACGTACGCACTCTCGAGGCGGCACTCTCGGCCCATGCCGACATGGCGAAATCGATGGAAGCATGGTTCTCCAAGCTGGCAAAGGAGACCGGCAAGCTCCGAGTCGAAGTAGAACGCGCCCAGACGTCGATCAAGAAGGCGCTTGCAGCGCCCCCCGTAGCACGAATCGGTCATGTCCAGAATGCGGAACGGGCGAAGGCGAACATAGTCCGGCTCATGCCGGAGATCAGCTCGGATTTCAAAGCGGCCATCGAGGAGTGGACGGCGCACGTCAAGACGCTCAAGTCGTTCCAGTCGGGGAGTGGGTGACAGCGCGTCCCAACCTGCCGAGAGCGAGGCGCAGCGTCCCACAGGTTGGGTCCGTCACGACGGAAGCCGCCTAGGCCCTCGGCATCCTCGCCGATGCGTTTTTCTTCTGTCTGTTGTTTCTTTGGACTCACCTCAGCGTGGGCGCGGACGGCGTGCTGGAGGCGAGCAGTCCCACATTGTGAGACATTGCGCCGTGGACAATCGCACTTTGCGGGACGACCGCGCCGCGCTATAATCCCGGTCACGAAAGAGGTGGTGCTTGTGCCGCAAACCATGACCGAGAAGATCCTCGCGCAGCACTTGCGCGAAGGTGAATTGAAGCGCGGGACCGAGATCGGCATTCGCATGGATCAGTGCCTCACTCAGGACTCCACGGGGACGATGGCCTGGCTCGAGTTCGAGGCGCTCGGGATCGACAAGGTTCGTGCCGAGCTCGCCGTGTCGTACTCCGACCACACCTCGCTCGGGTTCAAGGGCGAGTCGACCGACGACCACATCTTCCTGCAGACCATCGCCTCGCACTACGGCGCCAAGTTCTCGAAGAACGGGAACGGCGTCTGCCACCAGATCCACTACGAGCGGTTCGGTGTTCCGGGAAAGACGCTCATTGGGTCGGACTCCCACACCCCCACGGGCGGCGGCCTCGGCATGCTGGCGATCGGCGCCGGCGGGATGGACGTCGCCGTCTGCATGGGCGGCGGGCCGTTCTACCTGACGGTCCCGAAGATGATGAAGATCGTTCTGGCTGGGAAGCTATCGCCGAACGTCGGCGCGAAGGACGTCGCGCTCGAGGTGCTGCGGCGGATCACGGTCAAGGGCGGCGTCGGCTACTTCCTCGAGTTCGTCGGGCCGGGCCTGAAGGACCTGACGGTCCCGGAGCGGGCGACCATCACGAACATGGGCACCGAGTCCGGCGCGACGTCGTCCATCTTCCCGTCCGACGACGTGACGAAGAAGTTCCTCAAGATGCAGGGCCGCGAGAAGGATTGGCGCGAGCTCTCGCCCGACGAGGGCGCCGTCTACGACAAGCAGATCGACATCGACCTCGCGACGGTGAAGCCGCTCGTCGCGATGCCCGGAATGCCCGACAACGTCTTCGACATCGAGAAGGTCGCCGGGACGAAGATCGACCAGGTGTTCATCGGCTCGTGCACCAACGGCTCGTACCAGGACATCAAGATCGTCGCTGAGATGCTGAAGGGCAAGAAGGTGTCGACGGCGATCGACGTCATCGTGTCGCCCGGATCGCGCCAGGCGTGGGAGATGCTGATGGAAGACGGCAGCTTCCTCGAGCTGACGAAGGCCGGCGTGCGGATGATCGAACCCGGCTGCAACGCGTGCATCGGCATCGGCTTCGTCCCGGGCACAAACCACCTCTCGCTGCGCACCGTAAACCGCAACTGGAAAGGACGCGGCGGGAACGAGGACGGCAAGCTGGCCCTGTGCGGCCCGCAAGTTGCCGCCGCCTCCGCCCTCAAGGGTGCGATCGCCGACCCGCGCGAGCTGCCCGCGCCGAAGATCAAGGTCGAGAAGCTCACCGTCGACGACTACTTGATCCTCGAGCCGCAGGGTCCGAAGGTGGAGATCCGCCGCGCGCCCAACATCGCGCCGCTCGGGAACCAGAAGTCGCTGCCGTCCGTGCTCAAGGGCGAAGCGCTGCTCAAGGTCGGCGACGGGATTTCGACCGACGCGATCCTTCCGGCCGGACCGCTCACGCAGCACCTGCGGTCGAACCTGCCCGAAATCGCGAAGTTCACGTTCCACTACGAGGACAAGACGTTCGCCGCGCGCGCCGTGGAGAAGGCCGGCGGATTCATCGTCGGCGGCGACAACTACGGACAGGGCTCGTCGCGCGAGCACGCGGCCCTCGCGCCGTGGAAGCTCGGCATCAAGGCCGTTCTTGCCAAGAGCTTCGCGCGCATCCACCGCGCGAACTTGATCAACATGGGGATCCTGCCGATCACCTGCAACACCGACCTGATCGACCAGGGAGACCAGCTCGAGATCGATGTGTCCAAGCTCGAGCCGGACCTCGTCGTGAAGAACCTCACCAAGAAGACAACGATCCCCGCGAAGCAAGACCTGTCCGAGCGGGAGAAAGCGATGCTTCGCGCGGGAGGGTTGTTGGCGTATACTGCCACTCATAACGCGTAGGCGTTAGGCGCCGGACATCGGGACGGCGGATTGGCCTCCGTCCTTGATCCGGACCCTGTGCGAGAAAGCTCGCGCGGAGTCGCGAACGGGTTAGGGATGCCAATCCGGTAGAGAGTAGACTCATCCGGAGCCTTGGGGAGCGGGCGCAGGCCTTGGAGGGCTGGGCGTCCGCTCTCTCTTTGGCGGAACCTGTGACTGCAGCACATCACGTTCTGGGCACGTCGCCGGTGGAGGCCGCGTAGGTCAACGCCTGGCGGCGGCTGCAGCTGCCGCGCGGTCGGGCGTTGCGCGGCAGGAAAAGAGCGAAGATCTGACCCCATGGCCCTGCCGTGCAACAGACGAGCTAGGATTCTGCTGCTCGCCGGACATTGGTGCTAGTGGCATGATGCCCTTGCCAGACGAGCGAAACCGCATGTGTCAGGCAGCCTCGAAGTCTGGTGAGATCAAGGCTCGGAGGTTCAGCTGGAATCTACGCGTCCGCGCTGCCCAACCAGGACCGCACAAGCGCCGTTAGTGGAGGCTTTCCGCTCTTGAAGTACGGGGAGATAGCCTCCATGCTATGCTGACCTCGCGGGTGGAGCATCGCCGACAAGGAGGAGTTCGCATGTGCGACGCACTAGCGATAGAGTCCAAGCTAAGCAAGTTCTCACGTCGTGCAGATACCACGTACTTCTCCTGCTATCAGGTCTTGAAGCACAGGCTGCTCAGCGTCGAGTACGCCGCGGTTGGTGGAGAGGGGCACGGCCCAGAGCACATCACGAGGGTCCTGGAGAAACTGGACGGTTGCCTTGCGGGTACGCCGATCGGGAAGGACGGGATTCGCGGGCATGAGCTCTTCTTGGCGCTTGCCGCCGTGCTGTATCACGACGTTGGGCGTCTCAGAGGCGCGGTGGACCATCCGCGGGTTTCGGGGGAGATCGTGCAGGCCGAGACGAACTCCTACGTGCTAGGCGAGGAAGACAAGGAGTACGTGAACCTTGTGGTTCGGTGCCACGGGTGCGGCGACAGACTGGATGAGCGACTCAGCGAGCTGGCCAACATGGAGAGAACAGGCAGCCACGAAATAGACCTGGCGAAGGTCGCCGCGCTTGTGGTCCTTGCAGATGAGCTCGATGAGGACTGCCGAAGAGCGGATCGTGTGCTGCGAATCAGGATCGGGGACTCCGCGGCTGGCGACTGGCCCTGGATCGCCCGGAGCCGGACACGGGGCATAGCAGCGGACGGGATCACACATGAGATTGACGTGAACCTGGTGCTACATCGGGAAGACCCACTCCGCCTCGTCTCGGTACGTGGCATTCAGAAGTCGATGGTTGGCGAATTGGCCAGACGGATGGAGTACCTCAGCAATGTCGTGAGCATCTGCAACAAGTACCTGCCGCAGCCCATGCGTTTCCGCAAGCTGCTGCTTCACGTGCGTTTCCAAGGTGAACCCGTCGGCGCCGCCACCACTGCTGGCTTCCAGGGCGCGGTGTCAGCTCAGCGAGTGCTGGAGGTCTTTCCAATGCTGCTCCATCAGCCGTCGCGAGCTACCATGGCTGCCGTCGTTCACGCGCTCAGCAAAGATGCATTCGCTGAAGCCGAAAGCCAGTTGCTGTGCCTTGCGTCCATGGAGCGGGACTTGCCGCCGGATGTGCGGGATCGGCTCCATCTCAACGCCGCGTGTGTCTACAGCCTCATGGCGGAGGAGACCGCGGACCCGAGTCGGAGGAGACAACTGCTTCGCGCGTCAGCCCGCGAGTTCGGTATTCGTGTCACGCAGGGCCTCGGCGGTGACTGGGCGGCAACCGGCCTGGTGCCGGAGAACGTGGTGCATGCGATGGGTAAAGATGGAGACCTTCGCCTAGTGTTGGGAGAGGAGCGCCAGCTGCTGCTGAGTCTGCTTCCGCCAGGCTTGCGCGACTCCTTGCCTCGTACTCCGCCCAAGTCACGCTCCTCGGGAGGTGGGGGTTGCATACCGCTGGGGGGGGAGGTCCCGGTGCCAGGGGGTGTGCGACGCGGCGAGGAAGTGCCAGAAGGGGACGAGGTCACGTGCAGTACCGCAGATTGGCGGCCGAGCCCCGGGCGGATCGGGGCGATCACGGTGAGACGTGCAAGTGCGCTCGTGAAGCTCGATGACACGGCACGGTTTACTCCTAGCCAGCCGCTGTTTGGGTCGAACGGTGTTGTACTTGCCGGTCAGGTCGCGGAAGGGACGAGGCTTCGTGCGGAGGACGGAAGCCTGAAGGTTGTCCGACGCATAGTCGTCGAGCACGGCGCGTTCGAAGTCTTTGACCTGACTGTGGACTTCCCATCGCACAGGTTTGTATCGCAAGGCGTGGTGTGCCACAACAAGGGCTACTGCTGTTACTGACCTTCGCGGATCGTACCTCGTGCTGCTTTGAGACGCGCTGCGAGCCCGGGGTGCCAGCGCTGGAGGGAATGGGCCACACCGCACGATCCTTCAGAGAGACGGCGCGAGGCTCAACGCGGGAGGGTTATTGCCGCACACGCGGCGGGCGTGTCCGGAACGACACCAGAGATGCCATGTCATCCGGCATTGATACAACCTCTCCGGCGCAGCAATCAAGATGCAGACGAGAGTGCTGTCGCACGCGTCAGGAAGAGGCGCGGACTGCGAGCGGGCGGGCCACTGAAGGGCTGAACCCGCCCTCGCGCCGGGCGACTCTGAGGCAGAATGCGGACCAGTCGCAGCGCGCTGGACAGGTGACTGGGCCGCGACGACCCGCCATGGCCAAGCAGTGCACTTCTCTGAGGAGAGCGTAGCATTGCGCTGCTGCTAGGGATCGCGATAGACTTCGCACGTGGCGAAATGACGAACCATGTTGCGGAGTTTGAGGCGGAACTCGTCCGGCACTCCAGGCCGCTGGGGGGTGTGTTTCGGAAGCTAGATCTGCACGTTCATTCACCAACTGACCCAGGATACGAGTATAGGGCGCCGGACGCATTCGAGAAACTGGGGAGCGCACTGGCCACTGGCGGGTACTCAATCGCCGCCATAGTCGAGCATGGCCGCGTGACGCCTAGGGAGACGCTCGAGAGACTGCAGCGGCTATCTCCGGGTGTCACTCTCCTTCCTGGCGCAGAGATCAACCTGTTCGTTGATGCGGTGGACAAGAAGATTGCGAAGGACCAGTTCTACCACTGCCTCGTCATCATCGATCCGAACCAGCGCCAGGACTACAGCTTCATCCTGGAGAAGGCTCATCAGGAACTGGCGAGCCGAACGAGTCAGACGGGCGTCGTGGGGTACACCTCCAGTGTGGACGATGTCGCGAGGTTCTTCCGCGACGAGGGAGCTCTCTTCATCCCGGCACACCTCCACCAGTCTAGGCAGCCGTCGAAGTCGCGCAGCATCGATGATATCTACGATGACCCTGCGTTCCTGCAGTGGGTCAGTGAAGGCATCTTCAGCGCGCTGGAGGTGCTCGACGAACGCACCGCGGGGTTCTTCAGGGGGAACCAGCGTACGTCAGCTGGGCTGACCATTCCCCACGCAACCTGCGTCCGCTCAAGCGATGCGCACTCGCACGAGCACCTAGCCAGCCGGAGCCGCTACACGTGGGTCAAGTGCGAGTACTGCACCTTCCTTGAGGTTCAGGAGGCCTTGGCATTCCGAGGGCGGACACAACTAGAAGAACCCCCTGTTCCTACTGGACGCATCGTCGGTCTCCGCATCTGCGGTCAGTTCATCCGCGACGAATGGATACTGCTGAATCCCAGCATGAATTGCCTTATTGGCTGCAAAGGCTCGGGCAAGACGGCGATTCTGGAGTGCTTGCGGTTTGTCCTAGGCACCGCGCTGCCGGAGAAGCGCGCCAAGGAAATCGCAAGCCATGTGTCTCACGTCCTCGGATCGAGCGGGTTCGTTTCCTGCCTTGTGGAGTCGGCCTCAGGCAGCAAGCTACTTCTGACTAGGCGAGCAGACTCGCAGGGCCGCCTGGTTGTGCACCGTGACGGAGCTCCACCGGAGGAGGTAGAAGATGCTCAGCAAGCCGGCTTCCGAGCGTCGGTGCTTGGCTGGCACGAGATCGAGGGTATCGCAGATGACGCGCGGGCTCGGATCTCACTCCTCGATAGAGTCGGGATTGAGGAAGAGGTACACCGGCTCCATGGAGCCATTGACGAGGAAGTTGAGGCAGCTCGTGACCAGCTCCCAGTCTTCCAGCGGAAGCTGAAGCACCTGAACGAGAGTCTAACGAGGCGGGACGCTCTACGCGAGAAGAGGAAGACCCTCGAGAAGTTGGAGGAAGCGAAGCTCGCAGCGCTGCAGAAGGACTACGAAGCGCATCTCGCCTGCGAACAGCGCCTGACTGCTCTGAGCAAGGCAGCCGCCAAGGCGGGACAGGATGTCGAAACTGGTCTCGACACGCTCTTTGGAGCATTCACGGATGACCTAGCGGCTCCGCAATCCTACCCGGCAGAGATACAACCTCTGGTTGCAGAGGCCAAGGCGGAGCACGAAGCACTACGGGTGCTTCGTGATCGGTCCCGCGACGGACTTGCAGAGGGCTTCTCTGGCGTCGCTGCGAGGATCGGCGCTCTTCTTGCTGAGGCGAAGGCGGCCTTCTCGGGGTTTCGTGCGAACGTGTACGACCCAAAGGTGAATGCGTTGCCGGCAGCCGAGAGGGATGTGCTTACCAGGCAGATCCAGATCATTGAGGAGACGAAGTCGCTGCCGGAGATCGAACGCGAGTGCGAGAGCATAGCGGTGGAGATTCGCCAGTTGGCGTCGACGATTCGCGCCTCGTGCGAGGAGATCTGCACCGACCGCGCCAGGATTGTGGCCCTCCGTGAGGATGTGGTACAGCGCATCAACTCGCGGAATGCGGGTACCCATGCCAAACTGAAGAAATCTGCCGACAGGACGGGCCGAGAGAGGTACGCGAGATCCTATGGAGCTACGGCAACGGAGCTGTTCAGGTACCTCGAAAGGTACGGCAGCGCCGATAGCTACGTGAGCCTTCGCGACCTGTTTGACGGCTACTCCCGTTTCGATACCGAAGCGCCCGGATGGGCAATCGACAGCCTGCTCTGGAAGGCTGAAGTAGTAGAGTTTCTGAGCGTGCTTGATGACGACGACGTGGAGCTCTCGATGGTCCTGCCCAACGGCAATCTCGCCCCTATCCAGAACGTCTCAGCGGGCCAGCGCTGCACGGCGATCTTCCCGATCCTTGTCATGATCAGTGAGGGACCGCTCGTCATCGACCAGCCCGAAGACAACCTGGACAACCGACACATTGCGGACGTGGTGGCGCCAGAGTTCGTCGCGCGCAAGGTGAACCAGCAGTTCGTGTTGACGTCACACAACGCCAATCTTGTTGTGCTAACTGACTCAGAGCTCATCATGCATGTCGAGTCGAACGGCTCGATCGGCACGATCACGAACAGCGGGTTTCTCGCCTGCTCCGAAAGCCCGATTCGGGATGCAGTGCTCGGTGTCCTGGATGGCGGTGAAGCTGCTCTTGTGGCGCGGAAGCGCAAGTACGGCATTCACTAGGCGTTCGGATCCTTCCGGGTGTGCAGGACTCCAGAAGAGCGTCATAGTGCTACGCCCCAGCCAAGAACCTGGCGCGACGGGGGCAGGCGAACGCGTCGTTCTTGCACATGCTCCGCGGGGTAGGTCGCTCGGCAGCGCCACACCCCCTTGACATCGGTCCGCTCAACGGTAGGATCTTCGTATCCTGAGACTCGCGATCTCAGCAGATGGGATCGCCGGAGGTTGAGGAGTCCCTGAACACGCTGGAGAAGTGTGTACGGATCTTGACTCTGTTCAGTGAGGCGACCCCCGTTCTCGAGGTCGCGGAGATCGCCGAGCGGCTCCAGCTTCCCCGCAGCACCGCGTACCGCTACATCTCGGCTCTTAAGGCCCACAACTTTGTCGAAGGGGCCCCCGGCGGTTCGGGCTATCGGCTCGGCGGCCGGATCCTTGAGCTTGCGGCGACGATGGCACGCAAGCCGTTGCGTGAGGTCGCGTTGCCGCACATGGAACGGATCGCGCGCGAGACGGGGGAGACGGCCTTGCTCTGCGGACTCCGCGAGCACGTGGGTGTCTGTTTGGAGAAGGTTGACGGAACCCACGCGCTGCGTGTCTCCTACGAGTTGGGAGAAACATACCCGCTTCACGCCGGCGCGACCGGCAAGGCCATCTTCGCCCACCTCGGGACTCAAGAGCGGCAGGCGGTCATCGGCGACGTCGGGCTGCCGCGGTTCACCGACACGACGATCACGTCGCCCGCGGACTTGAAGAAGGAGCTCGACAGGATCCGCAAGCTTGGCTACGCGGAGAGCCACGGCGAGACGATCATGGGCACCCACGGCATCGCGGCCCCCGTCTTCTCTCCGTCGGGACGTGTCGTGGGCTCGATCGGGGTCTCGGTTCCCAAGCTACGCGCCGAAGAGGACAACCGGCAGAGGCTGATCCGGCTCGTCGTCGACGCGGCGAAGCGCATCACCCAAGGATTGGCGACACAAGAAGCTCGTGCAGGCTAGAAAGGCGTAAGGAGGAACGTTCTCGCGATGGCGAACAAGTACATCCCGACCCCCAAGGCGGGCAAGGCGATCACCAAAACGAAGGACGGGCTCAAGGTCCCTGACAACCCGATCATTCCGTTCATCCGCGGCGACGGCACCGGCGTCGACATCACGCCGGTCATGATCAAGGTGATCGACGCCGCGGTGGCGAAGGCCTACGGCGGGAAGAAGAAGATCGAGTGGCTGAAGGTTCTCGCCGGCGATGAGGCCATCCAGACGAACCACCCCGAGCTGACCGAGGAGCAGGTCGCCGCGGTGCCGCCCGACGAGCGGCAGAAGCTCTACCTGCCGGACGAGACCGTCGAGGCGATCCGCAAGTACCTCGTGGCCATCAAGGGTCCGCTCACGACGCCGATCGGCGGCGGCATCCGCAGTCTGAACGTGACGCTGCGCATCCTTCTCGACCTCTACGCGTGCGTGCGGCCGGTGCAGCACATCGGCACGCCGGCGCCCGTGAAGCGGCCGGAGGACGTCGACATCGTCCTTTTCCGCGAGAACACCGAGGACGTCTACTGCGGCATCGAGTGGCAGGCCGACACGCCCGAGGTGAAGAAACTGATCGACTTCCTCGACAAGGAGATGAAGGTCGGGAAGAAGATCCGCTTCCCGAACCACTGCGGCATCGGCGTGAAGCCGATCAGCAAGGAAGGCTCCCAGCGCCTCGTCCGCGCCGCGATCGAGTACGCGATCCAGAACCACCGCAAGACCGTGACCCTCGTTCACAAGGGCAACATCATGAAGTTCACCGAGGGCGCGTTCCGCGACTGGGGCTACGAGGTGGCGAAGGAGTACCCGCAACTCGTCACCGAGGAAGAGGTCACGACGAAGCACGGCGGCCAGGTCCCCGCGGGCAAGATCCTGATCAACGACCGCATCGCCGACCAGTTCTTCCAGCAGATGCTCCTCCGCCCGACCGAGTACTCCGTCGCGGCGACGATGAACCTGAACGGCGACTACATCTCCGACGCGGCCGCGGCGCAGGTCGGAGGGCTCGGCGTCGCCCCCGGCGCGAACATCAACTACTTGACCGGGCACGCCTTCTTCGAAGCCACGCACGGCACGGCGCCGAAGCACGCGGGTCAGGACAAGGTTAACCCCGGGTCGATCATCCTGTCCGCGGTCGAGATGCTGCGCTACATGGGCTGGCAGCCGGCGGCCGATCTTGTCGTGAAGGGGATCAAGTCTGCAATCGATGCAAAGAGAGTCACTTACGACCTCGAGCGGCAGATGGAGGGCGCAACGCTCCTGTCCTGCTCGGCGTTTGGCGACGAAATCATCAAGAGGATGTAGGAGAGACGATGGCACAGAAAGGCATTCGCGAAGTCGACGCGAAGCGGATCATTGCCAAGGCGGTCAGCCAGCTCTCTGCAGGAGAGTTGGCCTTCGACGACCGGCTCGTCCTCGTGACGCCGGAGACCGACATGGCGGCGCTGCCCAAGCAGTACCCGTGGCTCAAGACGACCAAGTTGGTCGCCAAGCCCGACCAGCTGTTCGGCAAGCGCGGCAAGAACAACCTCCTCGCCGTCGACAAGACGTTCGACGAGGTCAAGGCCTGGATCGGCGAGCGGATGAACAAGGAAGTGACGATCGAGCAAACGACCGGCAAGACGACGGGCGTCCTCACGCACTTCATGATCGAGCCGTTCGTCCCGCACGAGGTCGAGTACTACCTCGCGTTCACCGCGCACCGCGACCACGACACGATCCACTTCTCGACCCAGGGCGGAATCAACGTCGAAGAGGCGTGGGACTCCGTGGTCCACATCGACGTGCCGGTGCTCGACAAGCCCGAAGACGTCCGCGTGGCGAAGAAGCTCCCGAAGATCCCGAACCAAGAGAAGGTCGCGAAGTTCATCGAGGTTCTGTACCGCGTCTTCGCCGACTACTACTTCACCTACCTCGAGTTCAACCCGTTCACGTTCTCCAAGGACGGCGCCCTCGTACCCCTCGACTGCGTCGCGAAGCTCGACGACACGGCCGCGTTCCAGTGCGCCGAGAAGTGGGGCCCGGTCGAGTTCCCGAAGGCGTTCGGGACGACGATGACGAAGGAAGAGGCCTACGTGAAGTCGCTCGACGAGAAGACGGGGGCCTCGCTCAAGCTGACCGTGCTCAACCCGCAAGGGCGCGTGTGGCTCCTCGTCGCCGGCGGCGGCGCGAGCGTCATCTACACCGACACCGTCGTCGACCTCGGGTTTGGCAAAGAGCTCGCCAACTACGGCGAGTACTCGGGCGACCCGTCGACCGAGATGACGTACGAGTACACGAAGACAGTCCTGGACCTGATGACACGCGAGCCCG
>JBDKUT010000063.1:0-5590 GCA_039679545.1 Thermotogota bacterium | reverse complement strand
TGTTCTTCCACATGCTCACGACTCCCATGTCGTCTCCGTTTGGGTTGTACAAAGCAAGTCTCGAGGCGCTGGCAGCGGAGAAGCGGTGGGATCTGAAAGCGTACCGCGAAGCCTTCCAGGAAGCCTTCGGCAAAGGCTTCGCGAAGTACGACGAAAGAGCCCAGGTGATCCTCATTCCGAACTTCCTAAAATATAACCCACCGAACAATCCGAACGTGCTCCGCGCGTGGTTCAATGTTTTCCATGAAATTCCAGACAGCCGTCTGAAAAGCGAGTTTTTCAGAATACTTGAAAGCCGGTGTGAAGCCTTCGGCAAAGGCTTCCAGCAAGCCTTTGTGGAAGCCTGGCGAAAGGGTACGCCAATACAGGAACAGGAACAGGAACAGGAACAGGAGCAAGAACAGGATCAGGAAGTAGGTGCTGAGGTGTCTCGGCGCGAACCTCGCGCCTCGACCGACCAGCTACCCGGACTTTCGATCCCGAACGCGAACGGGAAGGGGGAGCCAGCACCCGATGCCTCTGCTGGCCTTCTGCGGATCGTTGCCGCGATGAAGAGTGAGAAGTTCCTCGTCCCTGGTGCCGGTGAGCAGACGATCTGGGACAACGCGAAGCGTCCGCTCAGCCTCGCCGAGAAGCTCGAGGATGCGTGTCCCTCGGTCGACGTCCCCGCCCTCATCGTGAAGCTGGCGGGATGGACAATCGCGAACCCGAATCGTGCCAAGCGCGATCTCGCGAAATTCCTTTGGAACGCCGCGACGCGAGAGCAAGATCGTCCACGGGGCGGACAGGGGATGTTGCCCGGCGGGGCGTCCGAGTCGTATAGACACGGGAGCGACCTGGCCTCGAAGGTCAGGGCGACGAGGAGGGGTTGATGGCGAGGGAGAAGAAACAACGCCCCGCGGAACCTGTCATCACCGAGGGCCGTGTCCCACCGTACGACAAGATGGCCGAGGACGCATGCCTCGGCGCCGTCCTCCTGAACAACCAGGCTCTTTCGGTGGTCCGCTCGGTCCTCTCCGGCGCCGAAGAGTTCTACACCGAGGCGAACCGTCGGATCTACACGGCGATGCTACGGCTGGCCTCAACGGGATCCCCAATCGACCACGTCACGCTGGGGAACGCCCTCATCGATTCGGGCGACCTCGAGAAGATCGGCGGCCCGCCCGCGCTCGAAGGACTCACCGAATCCGTGGCGACAGTCGCGAACGTCGGGCACTATGCGAAGATCGTTCGCGACAAGGCTTCCGTGCGCCGGATGATCTACGCGGCGCAGCAGGTCGTCTCCGATGGGTTCGGTTACCCGGATGACGTTCAGAGTTATCTCGCCGGCGCTCGGAAGCTGATAACGACCGCATCCGCGACGACCGGCTCCGGTGGTCCGGTGCGGATCTCGGAAGGTCTCGCGGCCGTGTTCAACGAGCTCGAGTCTGGGAAGATGCCGCCCGGGCTCGTGCGGACCGGGATCAACAACATCGACGATCTCACAGGCGGTCTCTGGCCCGGGCTCCTTCACGTCATCGGGGCGCGCCCGGCGATGGGCAAGTCGGCGCTCTGCCTGAACATCGTGACGAACTGCGCCCTGCAGGGCAGGCCGGCGCTGTACATCCCGACCGAGGACGTGTTGATGTACGCGCAGCTCCGGGAACTCTCGAGGTTCGGCGACGTGGACCTCAACGACCTCATGCTCCGGACGGTTCAGGACGGCGACTGGCGGAAGCTGTGCGACGGCGCCGCGAAGATCCACGACCTTCCGTTGTGGGTGGACGACTCGCCCGGGCTGTCCTCCGAAAAGATCGGGCAGATCGCGGAGCTGCACAGGCAGGTCCACGGGCTTGACCTCCTGGTGGTCGACCACCTTGGCGAGCTCGGGGACAAGGGAGAGACCCAGACGGAGATCATCGAGACCGCGGCGCGTGGTCTCCGCGACATCGCGAAGGAACTCGGGATCCCCGTGCTCCTCGCGACGCAGTTGAACCGCGAGGTCGAGCGGCGACCGGACAAGCGCCCGACGATGCACGACCTCCGGCAGAGCGGGGCCATCGAGCAGATTGCGCGAGTCGTCTGGTTCATGTATCGTCGCGGGTACTACGAACAGGGTTGCGAAGACGACCCGGACACGCAGCTCATCGTCGCGAAAGCAACCCACGGAAAAACCGGGACCATCCGACTGTGGTCCGACCTGTCGAGGATGTACATCCGCGGCTGGGACTTGGAATCAGACGGACCGTTCCCAGAGGAGAAGTCAGGGCGCTACGCTGCGCCGGCGAGGAAGCAGGATCCGCTCGAGTCACCAGAGGACAGGCAGCGGACGTTCTTCGACGGAGCAGGTTCGAAGGGGAAGCCCCGGGACAAGCATTGGACCGAGGACAAGGACTACTGAAAGGAGAGATGCAGATGGCGACGAAGAAGGCGAAGGTCAAGGTGAAGGCTCCGGCGAAGGCACCGGCAAAAACGAAAGCGAAGACGAAGGTTCTGCCGAAGAAAGCGAAGTCGAAGATCAAGGGCATCGCCGGCCCCTCCGAAGAGGCACAGAAGGCCGGCGATGTCCCAGGCGCGAAGGCGAGGGACGGGATCGACCCGGCGGGGAAAAAGGGTTACGACCCGCCACCGCGCCCGGGCTCTTCCGGGACCGCTGTCGGGACGGCCGAGACTCGCATCCTCGCGTGCCAGTGCGGGTCGACGAAGTTCGACGTCAAGAAGCGCACGAGGACGGCAATCAACCTCGTCTGTGCGAAGTGCGGGATGCGCGCCAGCGTGAAGGGCAACGTCGCTACCGTCCGCGTTCGGCAGCAGGAGATCACCTATGCGATGCAGCACACGGTGGTGACGCCGGACGAGTCCTCCCCCGGGGCGGGCAGCGGCGGCGGGAAGAAGGGCGAGAAGCAGGAGGAGGCCGAGCCACGCGGGATGCGCCGGTACGCGCACAGCGAGGAGGTTCTCGAGACGGTCGTCGACCGCGCGATGGAGGCCGTCCGTGTCATGAACTGCGCGGACGACAAGTTCCGCGAGCAGACCTGGCAGGGACACGCCCTCGAGT
The DNA here is from genome assembly GCA_039679545.1 of Thermotogota bacterium. GTDB lineage: Bacteria > Bipolaricaulota > Bipolaricaulia > UBA7950 > UBA9294 > JAPLGD01. The sequence goes on along the minus strand of JBDKUT010000063.1, from coordinate 2,553 downwards.
TCATCTGCGCCGACTTCCTCTCGGGGTGCTCTCACGACGTGCTGCAGATCGTCGATGCGATGGACGCAGCAGAGGAGGACGCCCTCCGCATCGCCGAACAGGACGGAAAGCCGGAGCCGGCCGCCAGGAAGATCCGCGATCTCCGCGCCAAGGTCCGCGACAAGCTCGCCGTCGAGAGCGGCCTCCTGCCCCCAGAGAAGGCGAGCGACGATGGGCGGCAGCTCGATCTCCCGGACGGTTCTCAGCCGGAAGAGGGGAGCGACGAGGAGCCCGGGGATGACGACGGCGAGGCCGACGGCGACGAAGGGGAGAAGCCGAAGGAGAAGCCGGAAGTCGAGACGGTTCCCGACGGTGGGCGCCTCCTGCGCGCCGTCGTCGCGACCATGAACTCCTACATGGAGGAGGCACGCGGCGCCGACGTTCGCGACAAGGACATGCCCGAGAACGTCATCTTCGACGGCCCCGATCCGTCGAAGGAACAGATCCAGAAGTGGTCGAAGCGTGGAGGGTACCTCGTCCGGATCCTCGGAGACGAGCGGACGGCGGGCGCCGACGGGAAGCGCGCCGCGGTGTGCGCCTGGGTCGCTTCCGAGCCCGCGAACCTCGCGCTGGACTTCAGCCTCGAGTACGATGACGCGACCGACGATCTCCTCGGGGACGGGTCCGTTGAGGTGGTCGAGCTGCTGCCGCCGGACTACAAGGAGATCGACCAGTGGAACAAGCCACACTTCGCCGACAGGAGGGAGACGCTGTGACGGAGAACAACGAGAAGGCCGGCACCACGCCGGAGGTTCAGGTGGAGAACACCGAGGGGAAGGAAGTCGCGGGACAGGTCCAGGAGCGCGACATCAAGAAGCGCGTGCTCGGCGCTGTCGCGGACGAGGTCGCGCGGCTCAACGAAGCGGCGGAGGACTTCCGCGACCGCGGGAATCACGAGGCGTACTGCCACGCCGTCGAGTCCATCGCCTCCATCAAGGCCAGGGCCGAGGTGTTCTGCATCCAGGTCGAGATGGCCGCGACGACCGCCGCGATGGCGACCCTGTTCGGGAACGCGATGCGGAACGTCGGGTCCGCCGCCCCGGGCGCCGTCCCTGGTGCTGCGCCCGGCGATCTCCCCCCGGGGATCGCCGAGTTGATCCGGCGCGGCCGCCGTCCCGGGATCGGCGCCCCCGTGCCCCCGGGTCCTCCAGGTAGTGCTCCGGCGGGAAAGTCGCCGGGCGAGCCCAAGGAGTGATAGACTCGAGCGGAACCGAAAGGAGATGTTCATGAAAGAGTTTCGAAAGGTCGTCCTGCACGGCGGGCAGTTCAACATCGACAACGCCTTCGTCCTCGCCGGCGTCGCGTTCGACATCGGAACGCGGGTCATCAAGTGGTACGAGAAAGAGGGCTTCAACCAGTACCTCACGAACCGCTCCGAGGTGAAGACCGAGGACCGGAAGACCGGCAAGGTGACGACGAAGGTCATCAAGGGGAACCGGTACAGCAAGCGCGTGATGTTCGGCGATCCCGTGAAGGCGATCCGCCAGTTCTTCATCCACCACAGCGGAGGTGACGGCCGCAATCCGTCGGGGATGTACGAGACGTTGCAAAACCAGCGCGGGCTCTCGGTGCATTTCGCCGCGGAGGATGACGGCCGGATCTACCAGTTCCTCGACGCGGTCGAGTGCGCCTGGCACGGCGGCGGGCACAACAAGTTCAGCATCGGTGTCGAGAGCTGCCTGTTCCCCGATGCCGCGGCGCACTCCGACTACTACTCCGGACCGGAGCTCGCGCAGCGCGGGAACCTTCCGCACACGACGACCGTCGAGACTCTTCAGGGCGTGAAGCGCACGGTGTTCTGCTTCACGGCCCCGCAGGTTCAGGCGCTCTCGCTCCTCGCCGCCGGCTGCTGGTACGGCGTCGCGTCCCTCACGAAGAACAACACGATGCTCTGCGCCCCGCCGCGGTTCCCGCGCGTCGGCGGCGCCATCCCGCGCGAAGTCTACGCCGGGCACGCGCAGCACTCGGGCCTGATCGGGCACCTCCAGTGCACCGACCAGAAGTGGGATCCGGCGGGGTTCCCGTGGGAGATGTTCGAGGCCGGCGTCGGGTCCGCGTTCTCGTCCATGTCCGCTGCCGCGATGGAGGTCTGATGTTGGGTGGGAAGAGATTCAGGGAGTACGCGCCGGCCTTCTTCTGGTTCGCGATCTCCGCGGTGATCGTTTCGACCGGGGTGCTCATCTCGGGCGTCCTGGCTTCGCCGGCGAGCACGCTCGAGTTGCAGAGGCCGGCGGCGAACGTGGAGGTTCCAGACGACAACGAGCTCGAAGCTCTGTACGGGATCGACCGCTGTGGGACGGAGCAGGAGGAGCCAGCGCCGACGAAGATGACCGAGGAGCAGGAGGATCGTGGACGCCTGATCGGGCGCATCGCTCGGGGCGTCCGGAAGATCGGCCTCGCCAAAGGCGGTGGACGATGGTGGGAGTGCGGGAAGGCGTACGACGACAGGAATGAAAACGAGGCAGCTTTCGAGTGGGCGTACCGCATCGTCACGCTCGCCTCGGACTACTCAGA
>JBDKUT010000062.1:0-41402 GCA_039679545.1 Thermotogota bacterium | reverse complement strand
CCAGCGGCCGCAGCCGCGCGACGGAGACGTTGATTCCGGCCGTCTCGGCAGCTCGCACGACGCTGTCGACGTCCTTGTAGGCTCCCGGCGCCTCCTCGGCGATGCCGCGCTTGTCGTGCGCCAAGAGGCGAATTCCCTTCGCCGTGAGGTCGGACAGGATCCCGTCGCGGCGGAATCGCTTGATCGCCTGGTTGCGCGACAGCGCACGCCCCGCTCCGTGAATCCCGCTGCCGAAAGCGAGGTCCATGCCGGCCGACGTCCCGTGCATGACGTACGACGACGTCCCCATCGTCCCGCCGACGAGAGTGGGGTGGCCGACCTCACGGTAGGCGGGCGGGACGTCGCCGCGTCCTGGACCGAATGCGCGCGTCGACCCCTTTCGGTGGACGAGCAAGCGGCGCAGGACGCCGCCGACCTCGTGCTCTTCGATTCGGACGTGGTTGTGGCCGATGTCGTAGACCGTCTGGATCGTCTCCAGGCCGATCCCACAGCTGTGCGCGAGCGAGGTTCTCACCAGGTGCGTGATCGCCTGGCGGTTGGCGAACGCGCAGTTTGCACCGCAGGCCGCCGCCGCGAGGTATCGCTGCCCCTCGGGGCTTCGGACCGGAGCACACACCATCTCTTGGTCGGGGATTCGGATTCCGTACCTGGTCGAAGCCGACGTCATCTCCTTCAAGTAGTCCTGGCCGATCTGGTGCCCGAGCGCGCGCGAGCCAGTATGAATGGAGACGACCACCTGGCCGGCGGTCACCCCGAACGCCCGCGCCGCCTTCGGTTCGAGGATCTCGTCGACCGTCTGCACCTCGAGGTAGTGGTTCCCCGAGCCGAGAGTGCCTACCTGCTGGAACTGTCGCTGCTTCGCGAGGGCGCTTACGGTATCCGGCTCCGCGCCGTCCGCGTGCCCCTTCTCCTCGGTGTATTCGAGGTCGCCCTCAATGCCGTTCCCGAGCCGGACGACGTACGGAGCGCCCTCCCGGAGTACGCGATCGATCTCCTTCATGGAGAGGCGAAGGGCCCCCTTCGATCCAAGCCCCGCAGGGACCGCGTGGTACAGGTCCGTCGCGATCTCATCGATGATGGGCGCGACGTCATCTCGATGGAGAGGAGTGCGCAGCAGGCGGACCCCGCAGTTGATGTCAAACCCGACGCCTCCGACGACGACAACTCCGTCATCCAAGTCGAAGGCACCGACCCCGCCGATCGGGAAGCCGTAGCCGGGGTGAACGTCAGGGAGCGCGAGGGCCGGTGCGACGATCCCGGGGAGGCTCGCCACGTTCTTCAGTTGGCGGATGGCACTCCAGCCCTTCGGAGCGTCGGCCTCGCGGCGGAGCTGCTCGATGCTTGCGGCGTCAGCGTAGATCCGCCCGGCAACGAGCATCCCGTCGTGCGGGGCCAAGATCCATTCGACGTCGCCCGCCCGCTCCATGTGGTCGAAGATGCTCACCGGTCTCTCCCTATCGCGACGCTGTCGACGTGCCTCTCAGACGTCGGCGACGAACTCAGCGTACCACACTCCGGCGTCCTCGCGGACGTCGAGGCCGAGGTAGGTGATCCCCTTCACCTCGCCGCTTGGCTCATGTCGCTCGGCGTTGAGTGGCTCACCGAGCGCTCGGCCGGAGAGTTCGAATCCGGCCTCCGTCGCGCGCACGTCGACGTCGAAGTGGGAGAAAACCAAGTTCTCAACATCCTTCGGCGCGAGGAGCGCCGCCAACCACGCGACGAGCAGATCCCGGAGCGTGCCGGCCTGGAACGTGTAATCGCGCACGATCGCCGGGCGGACTCGGTCCGTTCGGATCATTTTCGAGAACATGGCGAGCGCCGCTTGGGCGAACGCCTCGCCGATGCTGGATCCCCACGCCCGAATGGCCAGGTCGGCGGTGTGGTCAAGGTAGATGAAGGGCATCGGTGCTCCCTTATTCCTCCGGGCCGAGCGGTACTGAGAAGAGCGGGGCGTATGTCGGTCCGTGCGGGGAGAGCCGGCTTTCCATGAGAACGAGACGGTCGATGCGGAGCACGTGCGGCGGGAAGGGGCCAATCGCTTCGAAAACGCGAGGAAGGCGGGCGTCGGGGTGTCCCTTGATTCGCGCCATCGTGACGTGGGCAAGGGCCTCGGAGCGCTCGGGGGCGAATCCGAGCTCGTCAAGCCGCTCTTCGAGAGCCCCGACGAGGCTCCCAAACGCCGGATCTGCCATCGCGCCAACCCAGAGAACCCTCGCGCGGTCGATCGACGGAAACGCGCCGAGCGTGTCGACGCGGAGTGCGAACGGAGCGACTTTTCGAGCGGCCCCTTGTGCGGCTTTCTCGAGGGGGATGGTGAGCTCCGGGTCGATCTCTCCGAGAAAGCGCAGCGTGACGTGGTAGTTGTCGGGGCGGACCCACGAGGCCGGCATCGTCGTCTCGCGGCGGAGCCGCTCCGCCACGCGGCCGATCTGCATGCGAAGCGCCCCGTCAACGGGCAGAGAGAAGAACACTCTCATGATCCCCCTTTGGCTCCGGGCTCCGCCCTATCATACCAGTTCTGCGTGACGGACTTCGGAGAGCGCCGCTCGCTTTGTGGACGTTTCGTCGACCTATACAATCCCGGCATGAGAGCCGTGCTCCGAGTTAGTGCTTGCGCCGTGTTCCTGCTGACAGGTTCGCTTCTGGCGACGGCCACCGAACTTCTTGTCTCCCCGGATGGGTCGGCCGACTACCAAACGATTCGGGGCGCGATGGACGCGGCGGCCTTCGGCGATGTCATCCGGGTGGCTGGCGGGGTCTACGAGGAACAAGTGGCGCTCAAGGACGGCGTGGCGGTCGTGGGCGCCGGGCCTCAACAGACGGTCGTTCGCTACGCGTACGGGTTCGACCCCGTGCTGGTCGTCGATCACGTAAGTTCGGGGCGAATCGAGGGAATGACGATCGAGCGTGCCGCGTCCATCCTCGAGGGCTCGACCGTCGCGGTCACGGCAGGGTCGGCGGCTCTCGTCGACTGCGTGATCTCGGGCGCCGTGGGTCCCGGCGTTGACGTCGGGGAGGTGACCTCCGACCTGACGTTCGACTCGGTGACGATCGAAGACAACGCGGGTGCCGGAATCTGGGTTCACGACGGGGCAAGCGTCACCCTCGACAGCTGTACGATCCAGGAAAACGAAGCGGCCGGTGTCCTGGTGGAAGATGATGCCCGACTCGAGGCGACCGGCTCGCGATTCGAGGACAACGCGGGGGGCGGGCTCGTCCTCGAGTCGAACGCGACCGCCTCTCTCGGCGGGTGCGAGATCGTCGGGCACTCCACGGATGGGATCCTCGTCGACGCCGCCGCGAGGATCGTCGCCAGCGATCTGGCCCTCACCGACAACGCGAGATATGCCGTCCGCCTGATGAGCAGCGCGACCGGAGCGTTCGCTCGCCTCCACGTCGAAGGAGGCGCCGCCGCCGTCTCGTGCGAGGATGGGGCTACGTGCACGATCGAGGGCGGACGGTTCAGCGCCGTGGACAGGATCTCCCTTCACGCGGCGGGCGGGGCATCGATCTTGGCGCGAGCGTGCGAGATTGTGGGGGGAGGCGGCGACGGCGTGGTCTTCGAGACAACGGCGCGGTGCGAACTCACGTATTCGACAGTGGCGCGGAACGCCGGGGACGGAGTACGGATCTCCGGCGGCGACGCGCAGGTCGAGCACTGCATCCTGGCGTACAACCGCGAGGTTGGTCTGAGGGTGAGCGACTCCGGCAACGCATCGAGCGTTCGGACCTTCTCGCACAACTGCGTCTGGGGGAACGGGACGGACTATGAGGGAACCACGCGGCGGCCGTCGGACGTCGCCGCGGCGCCTGAGTTCGCGGACCTTCCGTCGGGCGACGTGTCCCTTCGGTTCGATTCGCCGTGCATTGAAGCGGGACTCGGGTGGACGACGATCGGTGCGCACGAGGATCCGTCGACGACCTCCTCGTGGGCGGTCGAACTCGTGTCCTCGGCGTCGCGAGGATGGTTTGGCGAGACCTGGCATGCGGATCTCCACCTCTCCGGATCCCCCGCCGAGATCGACTCGCTCGACCTCGGCCTCCGCTACAGCGGTGGTGGCGTCGCCCTCGACATCGAGTCAACCGTGCTCGGAAGTCTCCACCGTAGGGTGGCGGCGAGCGGGAGTGTCCAGAGCGTCTGGCGTCAGGGCGGTGACGGCGAAGCGCTGACGATGCAGTGCGGATTTGCGGGGGTCTTGGAGAGCGGCGAGTCTTGGGGAGCCGTGTGGGGGCTGGCGGCCCTCGGCGGCGGGCCCGTGGAAGCGTCCCTCCGCTTGGCCACGAACTGGCCTTCGCCGCACCTGGCGTCGCGGCTCAAACTGGACTTCACGCTCGCCTCGTGGGGGCTTGAGACATCCTTGGCGGCCGTCGACGTGACGCTGACGACCCTGGACGTCGCTGTACTCCAGGGAGTGGGCGTCGGTGCTCGGCGTCTCAGCCTCGAGGAGCGGGTGCAGCTTCTGCCCGATCGGATCCTCGCGGCGTCGGCGCGGTGGGCGGGCGATGGGTGGGATTGGACGGGGCTCGTTGAGATTGGAGAAGAGGCGTGGCGAGTGCGCCTTGCTCTCGCGGACCGGGGGTTCTCCGTGGCCGGGAAGGCCCGCTTCGTGGGCTCGAGCCTCTCGGAGGGGTCAGTCTCCGCCGCGGCCAGTCTCGGCCCCGTGACGCTGTCCGGCGAGCTTGCGCTCTCGGTGGACGACGGCCCCCGCGTCGCGACGGGGATTGCGTTCGATCCGACGGCATGGCTGCGTCGGTCGCCCAACGAGCCGCCGATTCCCGCGTTTTCTGCGCTTCCCGCGGACCCCGAAGCGGGCACGCCGGTCCAGTTCCGTGCCGCCGACTCGTTCGACCCGGACGGCGAAATCCGCGAGCTGTGGTGGGATTTTGGCGACGGTACGGTCGCCGAAGGCGATTCCGTCGATCATGCGTACACGTCTGCGGGGGCCTACAGTGTCGTGCTGACCGTGTCCGACGACCGCGGCGCCGCCGCCTCGCTCACGCTCCCGGTCGTGGTCTGGCCCGCGGACACGTCACCGGTCGCCACGTTCGTGGCCGTGGCCGTGTCGGAGGGCGGCGTGCGCCTTCCGAGGGGCCCGCGGGCCGGGGATCGCGTCCTGCTCGATGCGTCGGAGTCGAGCGACTCCGACGGATTCGTCGTCGAGTACAGTTGGGACTTCGAGTCCGACGGCGTGATCGACGTTGTCTCGGGCGATCCGACCCTCGTCGCACCGCCGCTCGGGGCGGGGCCGCACCCGATCACCCTGCGAGTGGTTGACGACACGTCGCGGGCGGACGCGGTCATGCGCGTCGTCTTGATCGACCAGGCCGAACCCCCGCGCGCAGCGTTCTCCTTCACGCCCCCGACGCCGGCGATCCAGGATCCGGTCTACTTCTCCGACCGCTCCGTCGATACGGACGGAAGCGTCGTCGCGTGGACGTGGGACTTCGGTGACGGCCGGAGTTCGCGCGACGCCTCACCGGTCCACCGCTTCCCGGCGGAGGGGCAGTACACGGTGAAGCTGACGGTGAGAGACTCGGACGGTCTCGAGGCGACGGAGTCGAAGTCCATCGTGGTCTCGCCCACGCCTGAGATTGTCCCGGTGGATGAGGTCTGGGCCCTCGTCATTGGAATCTCAGACTACGCCCAGGTGAAGGACCTGCAGTACGGGAGAGAGGATGCCATCGCCATGTGCCGTTGGCTTCTCGACTCCGGGGTCGCCGAAGACCACATCCGCCTCCTCCTCGACTCCGAGGTCGCCGTTGCGGAACTCCCGGGCGTGACACCACACCTTGCGTCCTTGGTCAACGTGCGAGAGGCGCTCGGGTGGCTGCGACGCGTGGCGGGGGAGGACGACCTCGCCCTGGTGTCGTTCTCGGGGCACGGATTCCAGGGCGACGACGACAACGGCGACGAGAAGGACGGCGTCGACGAGTTCTTCGTCCTCGTGGATACGTCGGCCGCGGCGGTCGAGGACACGGCACTCCGCGACGACGAATTCGGGCGCTTTCTCGACCGGCTCGAATCGAATCACGTCCTGGTTCTGTTCGATGGCTGCTACTCCGGCGGACTCTCACGCAGCCTTCCCTCGTCGAAGCGTCCGATTGGAGATCGACCTGATCTTTTCTCGGACTTTGCCCTTGAGGGGAGGCTTGTCCTCTCCGCGGCCGCGGAGGCCCAAGAGGCGTTTGAGTCGCCCGAACTGGGGCACGGTGTGTTTACCTACTGTGTGATCGAGGGGTTGCGCGGCGCAGCGGATCTCAACGGAGATCTTCGGGTGACGGCATGGGAGCTGTACGAGTATGTGGCCCGAGCCGTTCCGGAGCGGGTCCGTCGGGAGCGCGGAGCCGTGCAAGAGCCACAACTGGCGGGAGAGGGCGAAGTGCGAGTCCTTCTCGCAACCGCCGATCGGCCTCCGGTCGTTGCCTTCACCTACGGCCCTGACCTTCCGTACGCCGGGGTCTCGGTGCGGTTTGCCGATCAGACGCGGGTTTCCCGAACCCCCGCCTCGTACGCCTGGTCATTCGGCGACGGGACCACGTCGACGAATCCGTCACCGATCCACACGTACGCGGTAGAAGGGGAGTACGTTATTGAACTCCGCGTCACCGATGCACGCGGAATTGCCGGAAGCGCCACGTCCCACGTTGCTGTCGGCCCCGCGGGGCGCGTCCTCTCGATTGACGCCACGACGGGGGCCGTCCTCGTGTCCCTGGGAGAGGGGAACGGGCTCCGCATGGGCGATCGATTGGAGTCTTCCGCAGGCCCCTGCGAACTCGAAGTGGTCGAGTTGGTGGGCGGAGACACGGCGGCGTGCCGAGTCGTGCGGGGCGACCTGCCTGCCGTCGGCGATAGCCTCCGCCCTGTGCCGGCCGACCCGGCGACTCCGGCTATTCTTCCAGCTCCAGGGTGATGAGGAGGACGGCGTCGGCGCGGTGGACCTTAAGAACAACCCGGTCGCCGGCGCGCCGCGTGGCAAGGTACGCCGCGAGGTCGGCGCACGTGTTGATGGGAACGCCGTTCGCGTACGTAATCACGTCTCCGATGCGCAGGCCGCGCAACTCGGCGATGGTCCCGGCGACGACCGAGCTGATCCGAATTCCCGTTCCACCCGTTTCTTCACACAGAATGCCGAGCGACACCGACGTGCGAGCGTAGGTCAGGGCAACTGCGTCGATCGGCAGGAACGTTGCGGACGTAAACGGGATCAGGACTGTAGGTTGGTCGATCACCGCTCCGGCCCCGGTTCCCTTGGCCGCGTCGCCGCGGGGATCCGGGAGGTAGACGTACACGCGGATCGAGCCACGCAGCGCGTCGAGCGAGGAGTGGGCCTGACTCGGTGTGGCAAACCGGAACTGCAGCGCTTCGTCCGAGCTCACCTGCCACCCCGTGATCCGCACGGTCTGCTTCGGCAGGAGAATCCACTTCTTGTCCTTGGCGGTCCCGGCGACTTCGCCGCTGCCGTTCGTGTTCAGACCGTCGATCGCCAGCACGACACCGAGCAGGCCCGTGGTTCGGTTCGTAAGGGTGACCCGATAGAGCGATCCGAGCACCGGCTCGACCGCGTAATGCCGCTCGAACATGTACTGGACGGTCGCGAGCGCTGAGCACGAACCGAGTTCGCTCCACGTTCCGCTCTGGCACCCACCGACGATCTCCTGAAGCTGGGCTTGGTCGGACGCCTCGAGGCGAGCGATGTCCATGGACAGGAAGCGCGCGCCGAGCGGCTCCCACGTGCCGAGCCCCAGCAGCCCCCAAGACCGAAACACCTCAACGTCAACGTCGACGTACCGTGACGAAACGGGAGTCGCAACGCTCCCAAGCGACGCGCCCGTCACGATCACGATCAGTGCGAACCAGAAGGTTCTTATCGTGCAGTTCATCGTTCCCCCTTCGGCACCTCGACCCCGAGCACCGGTCGCCGGGCGACCCTTGCGGCCGAGCGACAGACCGAAAGGATACACCATCGACCGCGGCGGGCGTCGAGTTCATCGGGGCTACCGCGGAAGCGTGACGCCAGGCTGATCCTGATACCCGCCGCCTGCTTCCTTTTCTCCGTACGTCCGATTGGGGCGCTCGCCGCGAAAGAAGACGACCTGGGCGATTCCCTGACCGATGTGCAGACGAATCGGGAGCGGAGACACGTTCGCGAGTTCGATGGTCAGGATGCCTCGCCACCCGGGTTCGAGAGGCGTCACGTTGACCAGGAGGCCGCAGCGAGCGTACGAGCTCTTGCCCCAGCACACCCCGCAGACGTCGTCCGGCATGCGGAACCACTCGACGGACTCCGCCAGAACTTGGGCATTTGGCGCCAGCTCGAACGTCTTGTCGACCTCCACGGCGCGAAAGTGGTTCACAGGGAACATGACCGGGTCGAGCACAACGTTCAGCCCGCCGAGCGGCACGAGGAGCCGCCGCCCGAGGCGAAGGTCGTACCCGTAACTCCCGAGTCCGTACGACGGCTTCCCTTCCTGGCGCGCGACGAACGGAGACAACATGGGTGCCTCTCCCGCACACAGCGCCGCGATCTCGCGATCCGAAAGCACTCCGTACCCCATCACGATCCTCCCTCATCTTCGAGCAACTCCGGGTGCTGGACCCCTTCCAGCACCCGCGCCACAAACAGGTGCCATTCTGGCAGGCGGTGCGTCTTTCGCTGCCGGGTCATCCGCTGAAGAACCATGTAGTTTAGACACACGACGCGTCGCTGCAGGAGCGACTCCGGCACTCCTGCTTTCGCTTCCTCCCAATCGTTCGCCGCGATGAGTCCGTTCAGGTGGTCGAGGTAGTCGGCGGGGACGGGGTGGGCGAAGTCATCCTGAGAGAGCGGCCGCGACGCCAGTGTGTGCATGGTGGACTCGCTCTGCTTGGTCACGCCGACTCGGTACGTGTCGAACTGCTGCCAGAAGTACCGCGGCGCCGTCATGTCGAGCCACACGACGATGGACTCCAGGAACTTGTTGTGCCCGCCCCCGAGGAAGCGCAGGCGCTGAGCCACGGCGGGCATTCGCTCCAGGTCCTGTCGGTAGGAGAGCGACAGCCCGAGCAAGGCGGACTCGTACCCGTGCTCCTCGAGGATGTCAACCCTCATTCGGCCCCCTTTTCGTCGGGTCCTTGCGGCTTCCGGGCTGGTAGAGCGGGGTTCCCAAGGCGCACAGCGGACACTCCGAGTACGTATAGGTGGGAATGCTCAGGTGAACGAGCGCGTGAATCGGCATCCCTTCCACCGCGTGGGTCTCGGATCGGTCGACGATGGCCGCCGAGCAGACCGGCTCGGCGCCGAACCCCCGGACGAGGTCGATCAGCTCGCGCGTGGTCCGCCCGGTTGTTACGACGTCTTCGACGATGCAGATCCGTTCTCCGGCACGCAGGGTGAATCCGCGGCGAAGCTGGAACCTGCCGTCCGGCCCGCGCTCCGGGAAGAGGAACGGACGGCCCAGGGCGCGCGCCACCTCGTACCCAATCAGGATACCTCCCAGCGGAGGCGACGCCACGCGGTCAATTTCCTTCGGCAGGCTCGCCGCGAGGGCGGCTCCGAGGGTCTCGGCGTTCGCGGGATTCTCCAACACCTTGGCGCACTGGACGTAGCGGCCGGAGTGCCGTCCCGAGGAGAGAAGGAAGTCACCGGACTGGACCGCTCCCGTCGCCTGCAACAGATCGAGCCATCGCTTCTCATCGGTCATGGGTCCTCCCCATCGCTTCTCTGTAGGTTCGGGCGGCATCGCGCGGGTGCTCTGCCGCGAGGATGCCGCGGGACACGTTGAAGACGAGCGTGCGGTCGCCGCCGGCGGCGTCGAGGAACGCCTCAAGCTCCCCGCCCTGCGCCCCGATTCCTGGCACGAGCCACGGCAGAGCTGGGCCGATGTCGCGCAGCGAACGCGCCTTGGAGGGACTCGTCGCGCCCACGACCAACCCTACCTGCCCGGGAAATCGCTCCGCGAGGCGAGCCGCCAGCTCAGCCACGCGGACGTACAGCGGAGGCGAGCCGTGATCGACGATGAGTGCCGCGGCCGTGTTCGAGGGAAGAGCGACGACGAAGACCGCAAGCCCGCTGTCGAGAAACGGGACGATGGCGTCCTCCCCCATGTACGGGACGACGGTGATCGCGTCCGCCGCCAGCACGTCGTGGGCCGCACGAGCGTAGGCCGCCGCCGTCGAGGCGATGTCGCCCCTCTTGGCGTCGAGGATCGCAAGACGCCCGGCATCGTGGATCCGATCGACTGTTCGCCGGAGAAGAGCGACGCCGTCCGATCCCAGCGCTTCGAAGAACGCGCTGTTCGGTTTGTAGACAGAAGCGTCGTCCTTCGTCTGCAAGATCACCGCGTCGAGGAATCGCCCCACGGCGCGAGCCTTCGAGCCCCCGCCCGGGACGATCGCGGGATGAGGGTCAAGGCCGACGCAAAGCCTTCCCTGGGTCTCCCTCTCGGCCCTCTTCAGCTGGTCAACGAACATGGATTCCCCCTCGGTGCGCTGTGCCGCGCAGTTCCTTGACATTCGAGATTTCGCGGGCCGTCAGCCATTCGTCCAGCTCCCGCTCCAGGCGGAAGACGGCGTCCGGGTCAGCCATCACGGCGAACCCAAGGCCGACGAGGTCCGCTCCAGCGCAGAGCATCTCGAGAGCGCTGCGCAGATCGGAGATGCCGCCCGTTCCGACGATCACGGCCTCCGGAAACGCCTTCCGTGCCTCGAACACCCGGTGAAGGGCGATCGGGAAGATCGCTGGACCGCAAAGCCCACCCACCTGGCGGTCCAGCAGCGGGAGGCCTGTCTCGGTGTGAATCCTCATTCCGCGAAGGGCGTTGATCAGCGCGACGCCGTCGGCACCCGCGGAGAGGGCCGCGTCCACGAGGTCGAGGTAGTTCCCTTCGCCGGGGAGTTTCACGAGAAGGGGACCAGCTGCCGCGGACCGAGCGCTGCTGACGAACGACCGCACGCTCTGGGGATCGTCGGCCACCGTCTCGCCCCGCACGTTCGGACAAGACAGGTTCACCTCGAGGGCGTCGACCCCGGGCTCTTCCGAGAGGCAAGCCGCCAGAGATCCGAGCTCCTCCGGGCTTCGCCCGGCGATGCTGACGATGCGCTTCGTTGGGAAGGCGCGGATCTTCGGGAGAAGCTCCGCATGGAACGCGTCACATCCGGGATTCTGCAGTCCGATGGAATTGAGAACGCCACACGGCGCGTCCACGAGTCGCGGCTGCGGGTTTCCCGCGCGAGGCTCGAGGGTCACCGTCTTTGTGGTGAGCGCGCCGACCTTGGCCAGGTCGAACGACTCCGCGAGTTCCAGACCGAACCCCGCCGGCCCCGATGCGAGGACCACGGGGTTTCGAAACTCGAGTCCCAAGGCACGAACCGTCAAGGCAGCCACGAGACCTCCGAACAGGCAAACAGGGGGCCGTCACGGCAGACACGTTGCATCCCGGAGCGTGTCTCGATGCTGCACCCCTGGCAGGCGCCGAATCCGCATCCAATCCTCGTCTCCAGCGAGACGTACGTGTTCGGCTCCCCCGCATACTGCCGCGCGATGTCTCGAAGCATCGGTTCGGGACCGCACGCAAGGATCCCGAGGCCCCGGTTCCAGCGTTCTCGAAGGCGCTCGGCGGCCATCTCGCCGTTCTCCTCTTCGACCGCAAGGTCGATCCCCGGCAGGAGGTCGCGCACGCCTCGGCCCCGAACCCCGAACGCGACCGCCTCTACCAGTTCTGGATGCACGGCCGCGAAGTGAAGGAGCGGAGCGATCCCGCTCCCTCCCCCGACGAGAACGTAGCGACACTCGCGGCCGATGCGGCTTTCGTACGGGGTGCCGTACGGTCCTCGCACGACGACCTCCGTTCCGATCGCCGCTCGCCCCAAGGCCTCGCGCAGAGCTCCGTCCAGCTTCAAGAAGAACTCAAGGCACCCTGCCTCGGCCGTCAGAACGGAGAAGGCGCGCGGAAGCGCCGGTCCCTCTCGCAGGCGCAGGAGCACGAATTGCCCAGGACGGGGTGTAGCCAGGGCGGGATCGACGCTCACGGCGATCCGCGCGTACCCTCCGGCGACGGTCCGCGAGTCCAAGCGTCCGCTCGAGGTAGAAAAAAACGGCCCGTCATGGGCCGTTGCCGACGTCTTCGCCGAGTCTCGCTTCACCCGAACCCCCTCAAGGTCTTCGGGAGGAGATCCTACACGAGGTCGGCGAGTCGGTGCAACAACGAGCACGCGGGCGCCCACCGAGGCGAGCGCCCGCTCATTCCAAGGTCGGGAGTGTCAGCCTACTCCGGCGTGCCCTGGGCCTTCGCCCACGTGTCGCGAAGCCCCACGGTTCGGTTGAACACGAGCCTGCTCTCCGACGAATCGGGGTCAGCGCAGAAGTACCCCTTCCGCTCGAACTGGAAGCGGTCGGAGGGTTTTGCGTTCCGCAAGCTCGGCTCGCCCTTGCCGCGGCAGACCACAAGCGAGTTCGGGTTCAGGTTGTCGAGCCAGGACGTGTCCCCCGCGACGCCCGTCGGGTCCTCGGCGGAGAAGAGATGGTCGTAGAGGCGAGCCTCGAGGTCGACGGCGTGCGTCGCCGAGACCCAATGCAGCGTCGCTTTCACCTTCCTCCCGTCCGGGGCGTCGCCGCCTCGTGTCGAGGGATCGTACGTGCACCGGATCTCCACGACCTCGCCGCGCTTGTCTTTTACGACCTCCTCGCAACGGACGAAGTAGGCGTAGCGCAGCCGAACCTCGCGCCCGGGGGCAAGCCGGAAGAACTTGCTCGGCGGGTTCTCGAGGAAGTCCTCACGTTCGATGAAGAGATCACGAGAGAATGGAACCTTCCGCGTCCCCGCCGCGGGGTTCTCGGGGTTGTTCACTGCCTCCAGCCACTCGACTTGCCCTTCAGGGTAGTTCGTGACCACAAGACGCACTGGGTCCAAGACGGCCATGACGCGCGGTGACGTGGTGTTCAGGTCTTGCCTCTGGAAGTGCTCGAGGAGGGCGGCGTCGACGATCCCCTGGGATTTCGTGACCCCCGTCGCACGGACGAAAGCCCGGATCCCTTCCGGCGTGTAGCCGCGGCGACGCATGCCTCGGAGGGTCGGCAGCCGCGGGTCGTCCCAGCCGTTGACGTGCCCGCCCTCGACCAACTGCCGCAGCCACCGCTTGCTCATCACGGTGTGGCTCAGGTTGAGTCGACCGTACTCGATCTGCCGCGGGCGCGTGCGAATCGGGAGTTGGTCGAGGAACCAGTCGTACAGAGGACGATGGTTCTCAAACCCGAGGTCGCACGTGGAATGCGTGACGCCTTCGATGGCATCTGACTGGCCGTGAGCCCAGTCGTAGGTCGGGTAGATGCACCAGGCGTCGCCCTGGCGGTGGTGCGTCGCGCGCAGGATCCGGTACATGACGGGATCGCGCATATTCAAGTTCGGATGGGCCATGTCGATCTTCGCGCGCAGCGTCCTGGCTCCGTCGGGGAATTCGCCCGCCCGCATCCGACGGAACAAGTCGAGGTTCTCCTCCCGGGAGCGGTTGCGGTAGGGGCTGTCCTTTCCTGGAGGCGTGATGATTTGCCCGTCCTTCTCGATGGCCGTGCCGCGATAGGCGCTCACCTCTTCGGGCGAGAGATCGCAGACGTAGGCCTTCCCCGCTTGAACTAGGAGCTCCGCCCACTCGTACAGCTGGCCGAAGTAGTCGGAGGCGAAGAAGACGTTCTGCCACTTAACGCCAAGCCACCGCATGTCCTCGATGATCCCGTCCACAAACTCCTGCTCCTCTTTCGCGGGGTTGGTGTCATCGAAACGAAGGTTGAACGTGCCGCCGAACTCCTGGGCGATCCCGTACGCGAGGAGAAACCCCTTCGCGTGGCCGACGTGGATGTACCCGTTCGGCTCCGGCGGCCACCGGGTTTGGACCTTGCGGTTGTTCTTTCCCAGGCGCAGGTCCTCTCGCACAATCTCGCGGACGAAGTCAGTCGTCGTGTTCTCCATATCCTTGTTCCGCCCTACTGCCCCATCTCCGGAACCTCCTCGAGGGAAAGGGATCTGCGTGCCCACGCACGCGTGAAACGAGAGTCTAGCGTAGGCTCCACTCGCCGACCAGGGGACGCAAGCGAGACGCCCTGGTGGATAGGCTTCTGACGAGAGCCGGGACGCCCGGCCTTTGGTGATCAATCGTGACGAACAAGAAGCGCCTCGGCCCGGTGCAATGTCTGTACCCCGTACCCATTGTTCTGGTTGGCGCGATGGTCGACGGGCGAGCGAACTTCGCTACGATCGGCGACTGCGCGATCATGGGGGTCCGTCCGGCTCTTGTTGCGGTCTCGCTCGGGGAGGGTCACTTCACGACGCGCGGGCTGCGCGACCACCACGAATTCAGCATCAACGTTCCCACGACGACCCAACTTTCCCTCGTCGACTACTTCGGAACGGTCTCGGGTCGAGACGTAGACAAGTCGAAGCTTGTCGCCTGGAAGCTCGGCGACGTCCTTCCCGTGCCGCTCATCGACGATTGCCCTGTGAACCTCGAGTGCCGCGTGCTGCACGACGGGACGATCCAGCACCGCCACTTCTTCGTCGCTGAGGTCCTTGAGGCTCATCTCTCCGAGAAACTCATCCCCGAGAGAGCCGTTTCCGAAGGGGCCGCAGAGCCCAATCTCCCCGACGTCCGCGCCCTCGATCCGATCCTCTACGCTCTTGACAACCGCTACTACCGCGTCGGTTCGCCGATCGGCACCGGATACGTTGAGGCCGCGCGCCTGGACACCGGGAAGCCGCTTGACGCGGCCGAGTAGGTACCGAGCCGCCGTCCCCCAATTCTTCTCAGTCCCGAACTATGGTGTCGTCAGGGGAAGGTGGAGCTTGTCGTGACGCGGATCACTTTCAGTGAACGATGTTCACTACCGCTTGACTGGCGTTCACACTCTGTCTAGAATGGCTTCATGGAGACTGAACGCCTCCAGGAGGTTGGCCGCAAACTCAGATACCTACGGCGTCAACGCGGGTTGACCCTGCGCTCGCTCTCGGAACAATGCGGTCTTTCGGTCGGCTTCCTTTCCCAGATCGAGCGAGGGTTGTCGTCGTTCTCCATTCCTTCCCTCCGCGCTATCTGCGAAGCGTTGGATGTTGCGTTGGCCGACATGCTCGTGATGTCGAACGGTCCCGGGAAGGCGTTCCTCGCCGATCCGCGTCCCTCGGCGATCACGAAGGGAGACAACCGCTCGTACGTCAGCTTGTCGGACACGTCGATCAAGTACCGATTCCTCAGCGCCGAGTTCCCCGGGCGTCGCTTCGAAGTGCTGATTGGCGAGATGGCGCAAGGGAGTTCCCACGAGTCGCACGTCCACGAGGGGGAAGAGTTCGGCTACATCCTCGACGGGACCATCGACCTGACGATAGGTGAGGAGGAGCACCACCTGGGCATCGGGGACAGCTACCACCTGCTTGCGGCGACGTCCCACCGGTGTGCGGCGGCCGAGTCCGGGGCGAAGGTACTGTGGGTGCAGACGGCGCGGTATGCCAAGGCGATCGCGCTTCTGGGCGCCGAACTTCCGGACCTTCCGGGAGCCCAGGAAAAGCGGGTTCCCCTCTTGGGAAGCGACGACGGCGCGGATCACGTGAAGCTTTCAGACAACACGGTTACGTACCGCTTCTTGAGCGGCGCGCTCCCCGCGGGCTCGCTGGAAGTGCTCGTGGCGGAGATCCCATCTGGCTTTTCACAGGAGCCGGGAGCGTATGAAGGGGAGGAGTTCGGATTCGTCCTTGAGGGGCGCATTCAACTGACAATCGGAGAAGAGGACTACGCCCTCAGATCCGGCGACTGCTACCACCTCCCGGCTTTCAGTCACCGAGGTTGCGCAACGACGCAGAACGGCGGAGCCAAGCTGCTTCTGGCTCGATCGGCTCCCGGGTCGATCGAAACGGAGCGGGTGTGGCAGGCGGCTACGGAGAACTCTCTGCAGGGAACGACCGGGGTCGGTCATCCGAAACCTCGACCATCAGGAGGAAGCAATGTATAGGCTCAGCACGGACGTGGGGGGGACGTTCACCGACGGTGTACTCCTCGACGAGAAGACGGGGAAGGTCAGGCTCAGCAAGGTCTCTTCCACGCCCCACAATCCCGCGATCGGAACCATCGAGTGCATCGAGAAGTGGAACGTTCCTCTGCGGGACGCCTCGTTCCTGTCGCACGGCACGACGGTCGTCATCAACGCCCTGATCGAAGGGAAGGGCGCGAAGACGGCGCTCATCACTACCCAAGGCTTCCGCGATGTCCTTGAGATCGGCCGCTCGAACCGGACGGAGATGTACGACGCGCTCTACGCCAAGCCTCGCCCGCTCGTGCCGCGACGCCTTCGGCTCGAAGTGCGCGAGCGAATCGACGCGGAAGGCCGCGTCGTGGTGCCGCTCCACGAGGAGGAGCTGGACAGCCTCATTGACATCCTCGTCCAAGAGAGGGTGGAGTCCGTGGCCGTGTGTCTGCTCAACGCCTACGCCAACCCGGAGCACGAGACGGCAATCGGCGAGTTCCTCGGCCGGCGGCTTCCCGGGGTCACGGTGTCCCTGTCCCACCTGATCACTCGGCGCTACTACGAGTTCGAGCGAACGAGCACGGCCACGCAGAACGCCTACGTGATGCCGGTCGTTCGGCTGTACCTGAACCAGCTCGAGGAGGATCTTCGGAAGCGCGGCTTCACCCAGATCCTTCAGATCATGCAGTCGAACGGCGGCGTGATGGCGGCGTCGGTGGCCCGTGACATGCCGATCGCCATGGTCGAGTCCGGTCCGGCAGGCGGGGCTATCGGGGCCGCCCAGCTTGCGAAGTTCGCCGGGTTCGCCAACGTGATCTCGTACGACATGGGCGGGACCACGGCGAAGACGTCCATCATCACCGGAGGGCTTCCCGAGACGGCCGAGCAGTACGTCGTGGAGGGACGGCCGATCCTGCTCCCCGTCGTGGACCTGCGCGAGATCGGAGCGGGAGGAGGGTCGATCGCCTGGATCGACGAAGCGGGCGCCATGCACGTCGGCCCGCAGAGTGCGGGCGCCGCGCCGGGACCGGCGTGTTACCTGCGAGGAGGCACCGAGCCGACGGTCACGGATGCCAACCTGCAGCTCGGGATTCTGGATCCCGACTACTTCCTCGGCGGGGAGATGAAAATCTCGAAGGCCCACGCGCATGACGCGATCAAGAAGGTCGCCGATCACTTCGAGCTCTCCGTCGACGAGGCGGCGCTCGGAATCGTCAAGATCGTCAACACGAACATGTCCGGCCTTCTCCAGTCGATGACCGTGAAGCGAGGCTACGACCCGCGGGAGTTCGCGATGGTCGCGTTCGGCGGAGCAGGCCCGATCCACGCCGCCGCGATCGCCAAAGATCTGCACATCCCAACCGTGATCGTCCCGCCCTACTCCGGCGTCTTTTCCGCGTGGGGCATGCTCATGGCTGACCTGCGCCACGACCTTGGCCAGACCTACATCGCTCCATTGCGCTCGGCCGACATCGGGGAGCTCAACGCCACCCTCGCTTCGCTCGAGGAGAAGATTCGTGAGGTGTTCCGGAAGGAGAACGTCGACAAGAAGCAGATCGCGATGTCGTATCAACTCGATCTGCGCTACGTCGGCCAGGAACACACGCTCGCCGTTGGGGCCACGTACCCCGTCACCGAGACGGCGAAGCCCGGCCTGGCCGCGGCGTTCGACGAGACGCACCTCCGAGTGTACGGCCACAACGCCCCCGAGGAGGAGAAGGAGATCGTCTCGCTCAAGGTGATCGGGATCGGGAGTGTCAACAAGCCGGTACTGGAGAAGATTCAGAAAGGCTCGAAGACGCCGCCCGCCGATGCCCGCATGGGGGAGCGCCCCGTGTACATCGGAAGCGGCCGGCATCAGCCGTTTGCGATCTACCGCCGCGAGCGGCTGCTTGCCGGGAACGTCGTCGACGGTCCAGCGCTGATCGAAGAAGTCACGGCAACCGCGGTGGTCGAAGCGAAGCAAAGCTGCCGCGTCGATGAGTACGGAACCTTGATCATCTCGGTGCACGAGGAGGAGCGATGAAGATCGATCCGATCACCCTGGAGGTCGTTCGTAACCGGCTGATCGCGGCGAGCCGCGACATCCGGCGAACCGTCGAACACGCCGCGTACTCCCCGATCCTTTACGAGGTCGTCGACTTCAGCTGCGGAATCCTCGACGGCGACGCGAACCTGATCGCCGAGACGCCGGGACTCCCCATCTTCCTCGCGAACTTGGGTTACGCCGTACAGTCGACCTACGAGACGATCGGCCGCGCCAACCTGCACCCCGGAGACGTCATCCTGTGCAACGACCCGTACAGCGGCGGGGGCACGCACTGCCCCGATCTGGTCGCACTCTGTCCTGCGTTCCACGACGGGGAGATCCTCGGGTGGGCGGCATTCCGAGGCCACACCGTCGACATGGGGGGCATCTACCCGGGCGGGTGGTACAGCGACACCGTCGAGGTTTTCCAGGAGGGCTTCCGCCTTCCCCCCGTCAAACTGCTGATTGAAGGGAAGAACAACGACGACGTCTTCCGCCTGATCCGCGCGAACACGCGGGTACCCGACGCCGTGCTCGGCGACATTCGAGCCATGGTGGCCGCGGTGCGCAAGGGAAGCCAGCGCTTCTCCGAGGTGATCGACCGCTTCGGCGTGAAGACCACGACGGGGGCCCTCGCCGAGATCCTGGCCCAGGGCGAGCGGCTCGCCCGCGCCGCTGTGCGGCGCATCCCGAACGGAGTGTACGCCGCGGAGGCCGTCCTCGACGGCGACGGGAACGACGATGCTCCGCTTGACGAGAAGCTCCTCTTGAAGCTCACGATCACGGTGGACGACGACGAGATGATCGCCGACTTCACCGGGACGGGTCCGCAGAGCCGCGGTCCGATGAATACGCCCGAGCCGTCGACGATCTCGGCGACCCGCTACGCGTTCAAGATCGTGACCAGTCCTCACCTTCCGAGCAATGAGGGGTTCTTCCGCGCCCTGCGGATCGTGATTCCGGACGGAAGCTTCCTGAAGCCGAAGTTCCCGGCGGCGTGCGCGATGTGGCCAACGCCGTCGTCGACGATCCCCGACCTGTTCCTCAAAGCCCTCGCTCCCGCGATCCCGGACCAGGTCCGCGGAGGGCATTTCGGGGATTCGATGGCCAACTTCATCTACGGCACCGACCCGAAGTCGAAGAAGTACTACGTCTGTGCGGAGGCGGACGCCGGCGGATACGGCGGAAAACCGAACGAGGACGGAGAGGCGGCGCTGTTCTCGATGACGCTCGGCGACACCTACAACGTCCCGGCCGAGGTCGTCGAGATCCGCTATCCGTGGCAGGTTGAGCGGTTCGAGCTGATCAAGGATTCCGGCGGAGCGGGCAAGTTCCGCGGCGGGCTCGGGGTCCATCGCGAGTATCGCCTAGGCTCCGACGCCGGGCTGACGGTCACCGCCGATCGCGTGCTGTACACGCCTCCGTGGGGCGTCTTCGGCGGGAAGCCGGGAAAGACGAACATCACGGTCGTCCATCGCCGCGACGGGCGAGAGGAGCGGTGGAGGAAGATCTCCAACCTCCCGCTCGCGAAGGGCGAGGTCGTCAGCTTCCAGGGCGGCGGCGGCGGCGGGTATGGGAATCCGCTTGACCGCGACCCGGCCGCAGTCGCCGACGATGTGGCCAACGGCTACGTGTCCCTCGAAGCGGCGCGCTCCGACTACGGAGTGTCCTTGGACCCAGGCACACTCGCCGTCGATCGAACCGCCACGACGACCCTGCGCAAGAAGCTTGGCAAGGTGGGTGACAAGCGGTGACGGGCGAGTGCATTCGGCTCGAGTTCGAGCGCGGCGGCGTGCTCATTGCTGACGTTCTCTCCGAGCTCGCTCCCCGGACGGTCTCCGCGGTGCTTGCCGCACTTCCGCTCGAAACGACGGCGTACCACACGCGGTGGTGCGGGCGCGAGGTCTACTTTCCGGTGGCGCTCGGCCGTTCCGGCCCCCCGCGCGAGAACGACACGTCGACGGTGAACATCGGGGACATGATCTACTGGCGCGAGTGGGAGAAGGGTGAAGAGGCGAACGAGGCGCTCTCCGTATACTACGGCGCCGAGGTCGTCCGCGACCATCACGGGTTCCTGTCGGTCAATGTCTTCGCGCGCGTCTCGCAGGACCAGTGGCCGAAGATCGCCGAGATCGGCGTTCGGATCTGGCAACACGGCATCGAGACGATTCGTCTGACGCGGATTCCAGCGAGTGACGCTCCGCGTCAGGCGGACCGAGGAGGTAAGTCAACGAAATGACGAGCGTAAAGCCGTACGGCGAGCGGTTATCCGCCGTGCAGCGTGAGTTGGGGAGGAGTTTCGCGGGTCTCTTGATCGTCGGTCTGTCCTCGTCGATGCGTTACCTGACGGGGTTTACCGACGACCCGGGCGAACGCCTCTTGGTGGTTCTGGTTCCGCGGGAGGGCGAGCCGGCCTTCGTGGTTCCTGAGCTCTACGCGGAGCAAGTGCGGGTCGACACCGGGTTCGCGAAGCACTTCGTGTGGGCCGATCACGAGGGCCCGCACGACGCTCTTGCGGCGGCGGTCAAGGACGTGGCGAGGCCACCGGGAACGGTTTTGGTTGAGGAGTCCCTTTGGTCGGAGTTCCTCCTCGCGTGCCAGGAGGCGCTGCCCAAGCGCGCGTTCTCAAGTGCGACACCGGTTCTCGCGAAGCTCCGCATGCGAAAGGACGTCCAGGAAGTGGAGCTCCTACGTCGAGCCGGCTCGATCGCCGACGAGGCCTTTCGGCGGGTCGTCGAGACGCCGTTCATCGGGCGCACGGAGCTCGAGATCGCCGCGGTCCTGGTGGACGCCATGCGGAGCGCCGGAGCCGACAACACAGCGTTCAACCCGCTGGTCGCTTCGGGGCCGGCGTCGGCGCTGCCTCACTACCGGGCGGGAAACCGCCGGATTGCGCGCGGCGACGCGGTCATCCTCGACTACGGGTGCCGCACGGGCGGTTATCGCTCGGACATTAGCCGGACCGTCGTGTGCGGCGATCCATCGCGCGAGGTTCGAACGGCCTTCGACGCGGTTCGCGAGGCGCAGCAGCGGGCCGTAGACGCCGTGCGACCGGGGGTACCGGCCGAGGAAATCGACCGTGTGGCTCGGGACTTCCTGACCGCACGAGGGTTCGGCGATCGCTTCATCCACCGCACGGGACACGGCATCGGCCTCGACATCCACGAGCCCCCGTACATCGTCGCGGGAAACAAGATCCCGCTCGAGCCCGGGATGGCTTTCTCCGTGGAACCCGGTGTGTACTTTCCGGAGCGCTTCGGGGTCCGCATCGAGGACATCGTCGTGGTTTCGGAGTCGAGCGGCATGCCGATGACGACCGTGACTCACGAGCTCTTGATTGTGGATTGAAGAGGCGCGGCGTCTGCCGCCGCGGTCACGAAGATAGATCAAAAGAGGAGGTGGAACGAAGAGCAGTCGAGAACCTGGAGGGAGGCATGTGCGTGGCTGAAGGAAGCGGAAAGAGGTGATGCAGCGTGAGAATTCCGAGGCTTCTAGGTGTGGCGGCGGCGCTCTCCGCGCTTGTCGTCGGCCTGATGGGCTTCATCGGATTGGGTGCCACGGACAACGTGGCCGTCATCAACGGGTACCCCGTGATCACGGCGGACCCGGCCACCGCGTCGGACTGGTATGACACGGAGACGATGTACAACCTGTACAGCCCGCTCGTCTACCCCGCTCCGGAGGGCGGAGTTCGGGCTCACCTGGCGACGAGCTGGGAGCCGGTCGGGGGAGACTTCACCCACTGGCGATTCGTGCTTCGACAGGGAGTGAAGTTCCACTCCGGCAACGAGATGACCGCCGAGGACGTTGCATTCTCCATGGCGCGGTTCATCGCCATGGGGCGCGGCAACTCGGGGCCGTTGGGAAAGGTCAATGCGGTCGCGGTGGATCGCTACACCGTCGACTTCGTGCTCGACAAACCGAGCGCCATCTTCCCCGAGGTTCTCGTGCTGTTCTTCCCGGTGGAGAAGGCCGTCGTGCTTGCGAACAAGAAAGCCGGGAACTACGGCGAGTTCGGGGACTACGGCGAGGACTGGCTGACGACGCACGACGCCGGGACCGGCCCGTATCAGATGACAAGCCACATCCCGGGGCAGCGTCTCGACGCGGTGCGCTTCGCGGGCTACTTTGAAGGTTGGTCGAACGAGGGTTGGGGCCCGGACGAAGTGCCGATTGAGAAGCTGGTCTTCATCATGGAGACCGACTACACGACGCTCATGACGCTTCTGAAGAGCGGCGGACTCGACCTCGAAATCAACGGCGGCTGGACTCTCCCGCAACTTCAGGAGATCCAGAAGGACCTCACGCTCGCGTTTTCGAGCGTGTGGGCGCAGAACGTGACGGTGTGGATGAACTCGAAGGTGGCGCCGACCGACGACGAGCACTTCCGCAAGGCGATCCTGTACGCGTTTGACTACGAGAGCATCGTCGGCCCGTGGATGGCGTTCGGAAACGGTGAGACCGGAATCCTGCTGCCGAACATGCCAGGATACGTGCCCATCGATCCGCAGCCGCGCAAGCAGAATCTCGAGCGGGCGCGCCAGGAGCTGGCGCTCTCCAAGTACGCGAAGGACCTGAAGAACGTCAAGGTGGCCTTCCACTTCTGCGGAGGATTGGGATTCGAGGAAGAGGTCGGGCTTCAGCTGCAGGCCGACATGGCGCAGCTCGGCGTGACGGTCGAGGTTACCGGGCCCCCGTGGCCGCAGTACTCCGCGGAGTGCTCGTCACCCGAGACGACGCCGAACATGACGATCTTCCTGTTCGGCCCGCAGTCCGCGCCGACGCACGACTACTACACGTACGCGATGTTTGCGCCGAAGGGGCTCGGATGGATCTTCGAGGCTCACTGGTTCTTTGACGACCCCGAGATCATCCGGATCCTGGATGCGACGCGGGCGGAGCCTGACGCCGCCAAGCGCCTTGCGCTCTACGAGCAGGTGCAGCCGTTGATTGCGGCCCACGCGCTCGCGTTCTATCCGTATCAGAAGCCGACCCTGTTCGCCCGCCAGGCGTACATCGTCGGACCGCAGGAGACCATCGTCTTCATTGGTCCGAGCGAGAACATGCACATGTGGCGGATCAACCTGAAGGCAAAAGAGGCGATGGGCAGATAGCCCGCAACGGGAGGGCGAGACCTGCGGGTCTCGCCCTCCTTCGTCGCTCGAAACCGAGCGCAAGGACAGCATGGCCAAGTACATCGGTCTCAGGCTCCTGCAGTCGGTGTTCGTTCTTTTTGGCCTCTCGCTTCTCATCTTCTTCATCGCCCGAGTGGTCCCGGGTGACCCCGCCCGTCAGGCTCTCGGCCTTCTGGCAACGCAGGAACAGGTAGAGCGGGTGCGGGAGCAGATGCACCTTAACGACCCCTTTCCTGTCCAGTACTACTACTGGCTCCGATCCCTGCTGCACGGCGATCTGGGGGTGTCCTCATACACGCGGCGGCCGGTGACGACCGACTTGGCCCAGTACCTTCCGGCCACGCTGGAGTTGATCCTGTTTGCGACTTTGATCTCCTTCATCTTCGGGCAGGTGACCGGGGTGCTCGCCGGGTACTTCCGCAACTCGTGGTTCGATGGAGCGTCTCGTCTTGTCTCATACTTGGGGATCGCGACGCCGGCGTTCGTGATCGCCATTCTCCTTCTCTTCGTGTTCAGCCAGGTACTCAAGCTGGCGCCGGGGATCGGCAGAATCCCGATCATGATGCAGGCTCCTCCAGCGCGAACGGGGTTCATGATCATCGATGGCCTCTTGGCGGGCCGTCCCGATGTGACCCTGACGGCTCTCAAGCACCTGCTTCTGCCAGCGTTCAGTCTCTCCGTGATCCACATCGCTCAGGAGGGACGGATCACGCGGACGTCGATTGTCGAGACGATGCAGAAGGACTACATCACGCTTCACCGGGTCCACGGGATCAACACAAGGCGGATTCTGTTCAAGTACCTGCTTCGCCCGTCGATCATCCCGACGGTCACGGTCATGGGCCTGGACTTCGCCTTCCTGATGTCGAACGCGTTCCTTGTCGAGACCGTCTACATGTGGCCGGGGTTTTCGCGCTACGCCATGACGGCGATGCTCAACAAGGACCTCAACGCGATCGTCGCCGTGGTCCTCGTGATCGGAGTCACGTTCGCTCTCGTGAATCTTCTCGTCGACGTGATCATCATGTTCCTCGATCCGACCGTTCGCCTTCGACAGGGAGGTGCGTAGGCCATGCAAGACTCGACAAAGGCCAACCTCCTGGCCGCATGGCGACAGCGGAAGCGCAACCTCGCCCACGGCTGGTACAAGTTCTCGCGCAACCCGCTCTCCGTGATCGGATTGGTCGTCCTCGTCCTGATCGTGCTCGTGGCCATCTTCGCGCCGTACATCGCCCCGTACCCCGGGCACGCCAAGGCGTACACGAACTTCCGTGAGGCAAGTCAGGCCCCGAGCGCGCAGCACTTCTTCGGGACCGATCGTATCGGTCGCGACATCTTCAGTCGAATCCTGTTCGGGTATCGGTTCTCGCTCCTGATCGGCGTCGTCGTCCTGGGCCTCGGTGTGGCCCCCGGAGTCATCCTGGGGCTCATCGCCGGATACCGCCGCGGGACGTGGGTCGAGGTGGTGATCATGAGGGTCACCGACGTCTTCCTCGCGGTGCCTCCGCTGGTCTTGGCCCTCGCCATCACGGCGATGCTGACGCCGAACCTGATCAACCAGATGATGGCGATCGCCCTCGTCTGGTGGCCGTGGTACTCGCGCCTCGTGTTCTCGCTCGCCTCTTCCCTACGCAACGAGTACTTCGTCAAGGAGGCAGAGCTCACCGGAGCGAGCCAGGCGCACATCCTGTTCCGCGAGATCCTCCCCAACTGCTTCGCCCCGATCATGACCAAGATGACGCTCGACATGGGCCTCGTCATCCTCATCGAGTCGACGCTGAGCTTCGTCGGGTTGGGTGTGCAACCGCCCAAGCCTGCGCTCGGGACGATGGTTGCCGAGGGCGCGAAACGCCTTCCCGCGGAGTGGTGGTCGACGATCTTCCCCGCGCTCGCCATCGTGATCGTCATTCTCGCGTTCAACCTCATTGGAGACGGCCTGCGCGACGTCTTTGCCGTGGAGGATGTGTGATGCCCAACTCCTTGTCTCTTCTCGAAATACGTGACCTCCACGTCGGTTTCCGCATCTTCGAAGGCCATCTTCGGGTCCTGACCGGCGTCACGCTGGCCGTTCACGAGGGCGAGCGGGTCGGCCTCGTCGGCGAGACGGGTTGCGGGAAGACGACAACCGTGAAGTCTGTATTGCGCGTGCTTCCGATCCCTCCCGCGAGGGTAACCGGCGGGGAGATTCTCTACCGTGGCCGGGACATCCTCCGAATGCACCGACACGCGCTCCACGTGTTGCGTCGGGAGGAGTTGACCGCCATCTTCCAGGACCCTCTGCAGTCGCTCAACCCGGTGTTCACGGTCGGCTCACAGCTTCGCGACATCGTTCGCGACTCGATGCGCACCCCTGAGGGGAAGTCCCTCTCGCGGCGGGAGATCGAAGCGCGCTGCATCCAGGCGCTTGAGGAGACGGGGATGCCGGATCCGGAGCGCATCATGTCGAACTACCCGATCCAGTTGTCGGGCGGAATGCGCCAACGCGTCTGCATTGCGGAGGCCCTGTCAACGACCGCGCGGCTCCTTCTCGCCGATGAGCCGACCACCAACCTCGACGTCACGATCCAGGATCAGATTCTTCGCAAGCTCGATCGGCTCGTCGACCAGAAGGGCTCGTCCGTCCTCATGATCACGCACTCGATGGGCGTGGTCCGCGACCTGACGCAGCGCATCTACATCATGTACGCTGGCTCGATCGTGGAGACCGGTCCTACGCGGCAACTGCTCGCGTCGCCGAAGCACCCGTACACGCAGGGGTTGATGGCGAGCGTGCCTCGCCTCACGGGGCGCGGTGTCAGCGAGGGAATCCCCGGGCGGATCCCGAACTACCTTGCTCCGCCGTCGGGATGCCGATTCCACCCGCGCTGCCCCCACCGAATGCCCGAGTGCTCCGTCGAGGTACCACCGATGTTCGACGTCGGAGCCGACCAGCGCGCAGCCTGCTACCTGTACCGGAGGTCCCCGTCATGACCGAACCCATCCTCGAAGCTCGCGGACTGACAAAGTTCTTCCCCACGAAGCGAGGCACCGTGCGCGCCGTCGACGCCATCGACTTTCAGATGGCGCCGGGCGATACCCTCGGGCTGGTCGGTGAATCCGGGTCGGGAAAGACGACGACCGCGCAGTGCGTGGTTGGAATCTACGCTCCCACGACAGGCGACATCCTGTTCCACGGGCAGTCCATCGGCGCCACGGCGGCGAAGCGCGGCAAGGACCTGAAGCGTGAGATCCGAATCGTATTCCAGGACCCCGGTTCGTCGCTCAATCCGAAGCGGACGATCAAGCAGATCCTGGCGACGCCGCTCGCCGTTCACCGCATGGCCTCGGGACGCGAGCAATTGGCGCGAATCGGCGCGCTGCTCGAACGCGTCGAGCTTCCGCCGGCCGAGTATCTCTACAAGCACCCGCAGTCGATCGGGGGCGGCGAGAAGCAGATGGTTGCCATTGCCCGCGCTCTGGCGACCGACCCCTCGTTCGTTGTTCTCGACGAGCCGACGTCGGCGCTCGATGTCTCGGTTCAGGCGAAGATCATCAACCTCCTTCTTGGGTTGCAGAAGGAGATGGGGCTAACCTACTTGTTCATCACCCACGACATGTCGCTCATGCGAAACGTCGCCTCGCGGGTTGCGATCATGTACCTCGGCAAGCTGAGCGAAATCGCGAACACAGCCGACTTCTTCCAGACGCCGCTTCATCCGTACACGAAGATGCTTCTCTCCTCGATTCCGGTGGTCTCGGACGAGGAGGAGAGCCTAAAGCCGGCCAAGGGGATCTCGCGCGGCGAAATCCCGAGCCCCGTCAACATCCCTCCCGGATGCAGCTTCCACTCGCGCTGCCCGAGCCGCCTTGACGTCTGCGACAAGATCGACCCGGGAACGGTCGAGGTCGCGCCGGGTCACGTGGTTCGCTGTCACCTGTACCCGTCGCAGCGGGAGGCATCGGCGTGAGCAGAAGGCTTGCCGTCGACATCGGGGGCACGTTCACGGATCTGGTCGCTCTTGACGAGTCCACCGGCGCGCTCGACCTTGGCAAGACGTTGACGACGCCCGGGAACTTTGCCGACGGCGTCCTCGACGCGATCGCTCAGGGGGACATCGACCTTGCGGACGTCTCCCAGTTTGTCCACGGAACAACCGTGGTGATCAACGCACTGACCGAGCGAACGGGGTGCCGCGTCGCGCTCGTCACGACGCGGGGCTTTCGTGATGTTCTCGAGATCCAGCGGGCGAACCGGACCGACATGTACAACCTCCTCTACCGCAAGCCCTCGCCGTTCGTGCCGCGGGCCCTGCGATTCGAGGTTCGCGAGCGCGTCACCTGGAAGGGCGAAGTTCTCGAGCCCCTGTGCGAAGAGGACGTGCTCGAAGTCGCCGCCGCGTGCCGGCGCAGAGGCGTCGAGGCGATCGCGATCTGTTTCCTCCACGCCTACGCGCACGTCGAGCACGAGGAGCGAGCGAAGTGCCTCCTAGAGGAAGCCTGCCCGGGGATTCCGGTCTCCGCGTCCTATGAATTGACGCGCGAGTGGCGGGAGTACGAGCGAACGAACACCACCGTTTTGAACGCCTATGTGCGCCCCGTGGCAGACGCCTACCTCGCTTCATTGGCGGAGCAGCTCGAGGCTCGCGGCCTGCGGGGCTCGATGCTGGCAATGCAGTCGAACGGGGGGACGAGCAGCTTCGGACGATCGCGGCGGCTGCCGATCCACCTTGTCGAGTCGGGGCCCGTCGGCGGGATCATCGGAGCGGCCGCCGTGGCTCGACAAGCCGGCCTTGCGAACTGCATCGCCTTCGACATGGGCGGAACCACCGCCAAGGTCAGCGTGATCGAGTCCGGAGACGTCGCGATCCGCACCGATTACCACCTCGAGCGGTCACAAACGTGGGCCGGCTATCCGCTTCGCATCCCCGTCGTCGACATCGTCGAGGTCGGCGCTGGCGGGGGATCCATTGCGTGGCTCGACGAGGGAGGCGGGCTTCACGTCGGCCCGCGGAGCGCGGGGGCGAGTCCTGGTCCCGCGTGCTACAACCGCGGAGGGGACCTGCCTACGGTAACGGATGCGAACCTTGTCGTCGGCCGACTCGACGCCGGCTACTTCCTCGGTGGGCGGATGACCCTCAATGGGGAAAACGCGCGCCGTGCGGTCGCGACGCTCGGCGAACAGGTCGGTCTCGGCGTAGACGACGCGGCGATGGGAATCTTGCGTCTGGTCAACGCCAACATGCAAGCCGCGCTTGAGCGCGTTACGGTGGAGCGCGGCCACGACCCGCGCGACTTTGCTCTCGTCGCCTACGGAGGCGCCGGCGGACTCCACGCGTCGTCGCTCGCGCGGCAGCTCCACGTCGGCACAATCCTCGTTCCCGCGGCGCCGGGCCAATTCTCCGCGTGGGGAATGCTCCTCACCGACCTGCGGCAGGACTTCGTCCGAACCTGTGTCACGCCGTGCACCCCCGCGACGTGGGAGCACGTCCGTTCCGAGATCGGCGATCTGGCCTCCGAGGCTCTGCGAGGCTTCGCGGAGGAGCGCGTCGTCGTCGAGCGAGCCTGGGCACAGCTTTACGTCGATCTGCGCTACGCGGGTCAAGAGCACACCGTCCTGACGCCGATTCACGACGACGACGACCTCGACCGCCTCCTCGAGCGCTTCCATGGCCTGCACGAGCGTGCGTATGTGTTCCGGCTCGCCGATCCCGTCGAGGTTGTCAACTACCACGTGGCGGCGTGGGGAACCGTGCGCAAGCCGTCGCTCCGTGAAGTGGGCGGAGGGTCAGCCCCGCTCTCCGTGGCGCGCAAGAAGGACCGCCGCGTGCAGTATGAAGGTCTCGGGTGGGTGAGCGCCCGGGTCTTCGAGCGGGATCGGATCCCCGTCGACCGGGAGATCGAAGGCCCCGCCGTCATCGAGGAGCCAGCGGCGACGACGATCGTCCTCCCGGGACAAACCTTGCGGCGAGACCGGTTCGGCAATCTGATCCTCGCCGAGGAGGTCACCCCATGACCGCGTGTACCGTCGACCTCTTCACCGTCGAAGTCATCAAGCGGGCGTTGGTCTCCGCGGCAGAGCAGATGTTCGTGGCGCTCGGACGCACCGCGAAGAGCTCCGTCATCTACGAGGTCCTCGACTACGGATGTGCCGTGGTCGATCGCACGGGCCGCATGGTCGCACAGGCGAACGGCATCCCGCCGTTCATTGGAGTGTTGACCGACGCCGTACGCGACGTGCTCGCGAAGTTTCACGGGCGCATCCGGCCCGGGGACGTGTTCATGACCAACGACCCGTACATGGGCGGCGCCACGCATCAGAACGACGTCGTCCTTGTCGCCCCCGTCTTCTTTGACGGCGAGTTGGTGCTGTTCGCGGCGAGCAAAGCGCACTGGAACGACGTCGGCGGGAAAGATCCGGGGAGTTGGTCTCCGAGCGCGACCGACATCTACCAGGAAGGAATCCAGTTTCCCGCCGTCCGGCTCGTTTCCGCGGGCGAGGAGGTCGAGGACATCGTCGAAATGGTGGCCCGCAACGTGCGAGCTCCCGAGCTGACCCTCGGTGACATGCGTGCCCAGGCGGCGTCGCTCCAAGTCGCCGCCCGCCGCGTGGCCGAGCTATGCGGGAAGTTCGGCGTCGAGGGCGTGCTCGAGGCGATCGAGATTTCGATCGATCAGGGCCGACGTCACGCCCTGGCGGAGCTTCGGTCTCTGCCTCACGGCGTCTACGAAGCCGAGGAGTTCATCGACGACGACGGACTTGGAGGTGACCCGGTCCCCGTGCACGTTCGCGTCACTCTCAGCGACGACGAGTTTGTCGTCGACTTCACAGGGACCGGCAAGACGTGCGCCGGGCCGATCAACTGTCCGTTGTCTGTTCTGATCAGCACGGTGAAGTTCGCGTACCAAAGCGTTCTGTCGCCCCACGCGGCGCCGAACGAGGGCTTCTTCGCTCCCCTTCGCATCGTCGTGCCCGAGGACACGGTGTTCAATCCGAGGCGCCCGGCCCCCATCAGCACCTACTGGGAGTCGGACGCGTACTCCGGGGACGTCATCTGGAGAGCGCTTGCGGCGGCGCTTCCGGACCGGATTCCCGCTGGCCACTTCCTCTCAGTCTGCGGCACCACCGTCAGTGGAATCTCCGACGAGACGGGAAAGTGGTTCTTTTCCGTTGAGCCCAATGCGGGGGGATGGGGCGCGGCGGCGGGAAAGGACGGGGAGAGCGCCCTCGTCTGCACGAACGACGGCGAGACGTACATCCTGTCCGCCGAGGTCGCCGAGACGCGCTACCCGCTCCTTGTAGAGCAGTTCGCGCTTCACGCTGCGGATGCCGGACACGGAGCGCGACGCGGCGGTTTGGGCATCGTCAAGGACTACCGCATTTGCAACTCCCGTGCGTCGGTGACTGCAAGCTTCGGCCGCCACCTGTATCCGCCGTGGGGATTCGCGGGTGGACAGGACGGATCCCAAAACCGGGTTGAGGTCTACTACCCCGACGGCCGGATCGACCGACGCGGCCGCCTTTCCGGGGAGAGCATGCCGGCCGGAACCTTGGTTCGCTTCATCACAGGCACGGGCGGCGGCTACGGCGATCCGATGGCGCGTCCCCTGGAGGAGGTTCGAGCCGACGTCGAAAACGGGTATGTGTCCCGGGAGGCAGCGGGCTCCGTCTACGGTGTTGTGCTCACGGGCGACCCCGTTGTGGTCGACGTGCGCGCGACCGAGCGGCGGCGAGCCGGGGAAAACTCTGCAGGTTCCACGGGGAAGCTGGAAGGGCTGAAGGGGAAGACCCCCAAGGTCTCGAAGACGTCGTAGACAGGTTGGTCGAGGTCGATGGGCGTGCAGTGGCACTGCAAGAGCTGACGTGTGCCCTTGCATCCGTCCGGGCCTCGGCGTATCGTCTCTTCGTGGATCAACGAGCACGAGTCAAAGGAGATGGACGCGTCGGAGTGTGCAGTGGCACTGTAATGACGCCAAGAGTTGGGGTTGTCTTCGACGTCAAGCGCTTTGCCATTCACGACGGCCCTGGTGTGCGAACCACGGTCTTCCTGAAGGGTTGCCCGTTGCGATGTGCTTGGTGTCATAACCCGGAGAGCCAGGAACGAGGGCCGGAGCTCCTCTTCTGGAACGAGCGGTGTGTTGGCTGTGGGGCGTGCGTTTCGACGTGCCCCCATGGGGCGATCGTCCTCCCGGCGAGCGGCGCCAAGCCTGAGACCGACCGGACCCGCTGCACGGCCTGCGGCGCGTGTGTCGCAGTGTGCAACCCGCGCGCCCGAACGATCACGGGGACGACGTGCACGATCGACGGCCTCCTAACTGAAGTCGACCGCGACGCACTTTTCTACGATCAGTCGCGGGGGGGGATCACGCTGTCGGGGGGCGAGCCGCTGGCGCAGCCGGAGTTCTCCGCCGAGCTATTGCGGGCGTGCCAGGAGCGCCGGATTCACACGGCCGTCGACACCTGCGGCTTCGCCGACGAGGAGGCTTTGGCCGCGGTGGCCGCGCACACCGACCTCTTTCTGTACGACGTCAAGCTGCTTGACGATGAGAGGCACCGCCTATGGACGGGCGTCTCCAACACCACGATCCTCGAGAACCTCCGATGGCTGTCGAGCGAGGGGAAACACCTCTGGATTCGGTATCCGTTGATTCCCGGGGTGAACGACTCGGAGCAGGATCTCATGGGTCTTGGGAGGTTCGTCTCGCGGCTCCCCGGGGTGGAGGCCGTACAGATCCTGCCGTACCACGTCGCAGGAGAGCGGAAGTTCGAGCACCTCGGGCGGCGCTATGCGCTCCCCGAGGTGCTGCCGCCCGACCCGGAGACGGTCGAGCGCGCGGCGGCGGCCGTTCACTCCGCGGCGAGCCTTCCGGTGACGATAGGGGGATAGAACGATGAACGAAAGAGTCCAGCGCTTGCGAACCGAATGCGTAACGACCCGTCCGAGCGTGAGTAGCGAGCGTGCAGAGCTTCTGACGCGCTTCGAGCGCGAGAATGCATCCGTCCAGGAGTCGACGCCCGTCCACCGCGCACGGGGGTTTCGCTACATCCTCGAGAACGAGACGATCTACATCGGTGACGACGAGCTGATTGTTGGTGAGAGGGGGCCGCGCCCCCGTGCGACGTCGACGTACCCCGAGTTGTGCTGTCACTCGCTCGAGGATCTACGCGTCCTCTCGACCCGTCGGAAGACACCGTTCCTCGTGGACGACGCGACGAAGAAGCTCTACGAGTCGACGATCGTCCCCTTCTGGACCGGGAAAAGCCTACGCGAGCGGGTGTTCGCGGCCATGTCCGAGGACTGGCACGCGGCGTTCGATGCCGGGGTTTTCACGGAGTTCATGGAGCAGCGAGCGCCGGGCCACGCCATCCTCGACGACAAGATCTACCGCCACGGCTTCCTCGACTTCAAGGCGCGGGTCGCGGCGGCGCGGGACCGCTTCCGGGCGTCCGACGTTCCCGATCGTACGGCGCGGGTTGAGGAGCTCGACGCGATGGAGATTGTTTGCGACGCGCTGGTTCGACTTGCGGAACGGTACGCCGATCTCGCGCGGCGGAAGGCGGCCGAGGCGAAGACCCCGCTTCGTCGAGCCGAGTTCCTTGAGATCGCCGAGGTTTGCTCGTGGGTTCCGGCTCACGCGCCGCGGACGTTCCGCGAGGCACTGCAGATGTACTGGTTCGTCCACTTGGGCGTCGTCACCGAACTCAACGAGTGGGACTCCTACAATCCGGGCCGCCTCGACCTGAACCTCTACCCGTTCTACCGACGAGACATCGACGAAGGCCGGCTGACGCGAGACAGCGCGAAGGAGCTGCTCGAGTGCTTCTGGGTGAAGTTCTCGAACCAGCCTGCGCCGCCGAAGGTCGGCGTGACCGAGGAGCAGAGCGCGACCTACAACGACTTCACCCTGATCAACGTCGGAGGCGTGACACCGGAGGGCGCCGACGCCGTCAACGAGCTGTCCTACCTCGTGCTCGACGTGATCGAGGAAATGCGCCTTCCGTACACGGGGTCGTGCGTGCAGCTCTCGAAAAAGAGCCCCGATCGGTTTCTGCTCCGAGCGCTCGAGGTGATTCGAAAGGGGTTCGGCCAGCCGTCGATCTTCAACACCGACGCGATCGTCCAGGAGTTCCTGCGCGTTGGGAAGAGCCTGCGGGATGCCCGCTCCGGCGGTCCGAGCGGCTGCGTCGAGATCAGCGCGTTCGGGAAGGAGAGCTGCATCCTGACCGGGTACATGAACTGGCCGAAGATCCTTGAACTTGCCCTCCACGATGGCGTGGACCCGAAGAGCGGGCGGCGGATCGGGCCGAGCACGGGCGACCCGCGCACGTTCGAGAGCTTCGAGCAGGTCTTCGACGCATTCGAGAAACAGCTTCGGCACTTCGTGGACGTCAAGATCGAAGGCAACGGGCGCATTGAGCGGATCTTCGCCGAGCACATGCCGGCTCCGTTCATCTCGGTGCTCGTCGACGACTGCATCGAGAAGGGCCAGGACTACAACGGCCAGGGCCCACGTTACAAGTCCACGTACATTCAAGGGGTCGGGATGGGGACGACGACCGACTCCCTCTCGGCGATTCGCGAGCATGTGTATGTGCGCAAGTCCCTGTCAATGGAACGGTTGCTTCAAGCTCTCGCGGCGGACTTCGCGGGGCACGATGCCGAGCGGAACCTCCTCGTGCACGAAACCCCGTTCTTCGGCAACGACGACGACCGCGCCGACGACATCGCCCGGCGGATCTTCGATGCGTACTTCGATGCCATCGACGGCCGGCCGAACACGAAGGGCGGTACGCACCGCATCAACCTCTTGCCGACCACGGTGCACGTCTTCTTCGGCGAGAAGGTCGGCGCCACGCCGAACGGCCGCCGTGCCGGGATCCCCTTGTCCGACGGAATCTCGCCGACGCAGGGGGCCGACACGCACGGACCGACGGCCGTCATTCGCTCCGTGGGGAAGATCGACCACGTCCGCACGGGGGGCACGCTCCTCAACCAGCGGTTCCTGCCCGATGTGCTCAAGGATGAGGAAGGGCTGCGGAAGGTGGCGGCGATCGTGCGGACGTACTTCCGGTACGACGGCCACCACATCCAGTTCAACGTCGTGGACTCCGCTACGCTGCGGCGTGCTCAGGAGAATCCTGAGGAGTACCGTGACCTGATCGTCCGTGTGGCGGGCTACAGCGACTACTTCCACGCTCTCGACAGGGCGCTGCAGGAGGAAGTCATCGCGCGCACCGCGCACAGCGAAGCCTGACGCGTCAGCGGAGGAAGAACCCCTCCCCGAGGGGATCCTCGGGGTCGACGACGAACGTGTGGTAGCCGGTGATGTGCGCCGAGCCTTCGACCTCGGGGATCACCGCGGCGGACTCTCCGCACGTCGTCTCCTCAACAACGCGGCCCGTGAACCGAGTTCCGAGAATGCTCTCCATCACGAGCGGCTGTCCGAGCCCCACCTCACCGCGCGCGTAGTGCAGCGCCATCCGCCCACTCACCCCCGTGCCCGTCGGACTACGGTCGACCTCGCCGTCCGCAAAGACACAGACGTTTCGGCTGTCTGCTTCGTTCGAGAGTGGCGGCGCGATGAAGATCACGCCGTAGAGGAAGCCGAGGGCGGCGTCGAGGGGATGCGGAATCGCCCGTTGTGCCACGACGGCGTGCTTGATGGCACGGCCTGCGGCGATCAAGGCGTCAACCTCCCCTGGGACGCACCGGAGTCCTACGTCCGCGGCGTCGACGTAGGCGTAGAATGCGCCACCGAACGCGAGGTCGTATCGAATGCGCCCGACCCCCGGGACGTCGACCGTCTGATCGAGGGCGAGGACGAACGACGGAACGTTGCGGAACCGGACCGCGCGAACGTTTCCGGTCTCGAGACGCGCCAGGGCTGTGATCCGTCCCGCCGGGGCGTCGATCCGCACCGTTGTCTCAGGCTCTCGTGCGGCGACCCATCCGAGTTCGACGGCCGCCGTGGTCACGGCGATCACGCCGTGACCGCACATCGTGCTCCACCCCTCGTTGTGCATGAAGAGGACGCCGAAATTCGCGTCGTTGCTCGCAGGAGGAGTGACGAGACACCCGTACATGTCAGCGTGCCCGCGTGGCTCCCACAGAAGAATCCGCCGCAGCTCGTCGCAGCGCGCTCGCGCATCCTCTCGGCGTTCGAGCATCGTCGCGCCGCGGAGCTCCGGAAACCCCTCGATCGCGATGCGCAGCGGCTCACCCGCCGTGTGGAGGTCGACCGTCTGAAACGATCGCCACCCCTTGCGATGGTGCCACTTTGGCGCGACTTCCTCTCTCCGGGCTCGCCGAGTGCTCATCACGCCACCCCTGGGCATGCACTGGGATGACCTCTTTCGCAAGACGTACCGCCGGTTGGACGGGCTCCTAGGTCGACGCGGCCGGAATCCCGTCCCGCGTCTGGAAGTACTTCAAGGTCTGAACCCACAGGATCCGCACGGCCGCGTCGCCCTCCGCCTGGTATCCGTGAGGCGTCGACGCCGCAAAGTGGTAGCTGTCTCCGGGGCCGAGGGTGTAGGTTTCGTCGCCGATCGTCAGTCGGAGTTGGCCTTCGAGGACGTAGCCGAACTCCTCCCCCTCGTGGGGGAACGGCGGGTAGAAGTAGCCCGAGGGGATTTCCCCGAGCATGATTTCGAACTGCCGACCGGGAAACTCACGGCTGAGGAAACGATACTTGATGGACGCCTCCGACAGGTTGATCGCCCGCTGGTCCTTCGCCTTCATAACCTCAAGCGTCTGCCCTCCAGGCTCGGGCTGCCCAGCACCGTCTCCGAGTTGGCGGAAGAACTCGCCCAGCGTCATGCCGAGAGCCTGGCAAATAACGTGAAGAGACGTGATCGACACCGAGGAGAGTCCGCGCTCGACCTGCGAAAGAAAGCTAGTTGAAAGCGCGCACTTCGAAGCGAGTTCCTTCAGCGTCCATCCCTTCTCGGCGCGGAGGTCGCGAATAAGCTGCCCGACGGATTCCATGTTCATGCAGTGTAGGTAAAATACCGTGGGCCATCAAGCTGCGTGCCCATTCCGGCGGAACGCTTGACAAGACGAAGCGTCGCTCCTACCGTCTCGCAAGCGCTAGGGGGTACCGAAAGGGAGACTATGATTCCTAGACAGCGCGTCGTAACGATCGACACTCATACCGGTGGCGAGCCGACGCGCACGATCCTGTCCGGGCTGCCTTCCATCCCCGGCGGCACCATGAGCGCGCGTGCTCTGTACCTTCGCACGCACATGGACTGGATCCGCACGGCCCTCACGTTCGAGCCGCGCGGGAACAGCGTCATGTCCGCGGTCGTGCTGACGGAGCCGTGCCAGCGCGGCTCCCAGTTCGGCGTCATCTTCGTCGAGGTCGGCGGGTACTTGCCGATGTGCGGGCACGATACGATCGGCTGCTGTACGGCCCTTGTGGAGGCTGGTTTCGTCCGTGGCTCGGGAGAGACCGAGGTCGTCCTCGATACGCCCGGCGGACTCGTTGCCGCTCAAGTTCTCATCGACCGGGGAAGAGCCGTGCGAGTCTCATTCCGCTCGGTCCCTGCCTTCGTCTTCACGCTCGACACGCCGGTTGACATCCCCGGCTTCGGGAGGGTGGGCGTCGACGTCGCGTACGGCGGCAACGTCTACGCCTCGGTCGAGGCGGGACGCCTCGGCCTCCGACTCGTTCCCGAAGCTGCCGCGGATCTCGTCCGCGTCGGCCTCGCTCTTCGGGACGCGGCGCGGGGCCGGATTCGCGTTCGACACCCTGAGTTGGCGTGGGTCGACGAAATCACTCATGTACAATTCACCGCTTCGTCTGAGAACCCCGGCGTCTCCGGTCGCAACGCCGTCGTGATCCCGCCAGGCGCGATCGATCGGTCCGCGTGCGGGACCGGAACCGCAGCGCGCCTCGCAATTCTCTACGCGCGGGACGAGATCGCGGTGGGGGAGCCGTTTGTCCACGAGAGCCTGATCGGCACCACGCTCACCGGACGTATCGTCGAGGAGACGAAGGTCGGCGACTGCGCGGCGGTCGTTCCTGAGATCTCGGGCCGTGCATTCGTGACCGGACATCACGAGTTCGTCATCGACCCCGACGACCCACTCAAGGACGGATTTCTCCTTGGCTCCACCCCCCAGCCTCCCGCTGGTGAGGCGGATCCACGTCGGCTTGTTCAAGAACAGAAAGGAACTGAAGATGACGGACTACGCGCATCGTAGGTTTCGCGTTCTGGAAAACCTGGACGTCGACGCCTTCCTCGTCGTGAATCTGGAGGGCACAGATCCTGATGGCCCATCGATGCGGTATCTGACCGGGTACCCCGGGTGCGGGGCGCTTGTGATCACGCGCAAAGCGACGATTCCCCTCGCGTCGCGCACCAACATCGGCCAAGCACAGCAGGACGCCCCCGATCTCGAATGGCGAATCCTCGACTGGAACTACCCGAAGGCGATTGCGGAGGCCGTCGATGACTGCAAGTGCAGGCGAGTGGGCGTCGCGTCGCGTCGTCTTGGCTTCCACACCGCGCGTGCCCTCGAGACCCAGATGAAGACCGCCCTTGAGGTGTTCGACGACCCGGTGGCCGAGCTCCGCCAGATCAAGGACCAGGACGAGGTGGCCGCGATCCGACGGGCAACGGATGTGACGGAAACAGCGTTCAGCGGCGTGCTTCGCAGCGTCGCTCCGGGAGTCACGGAGAGCGAACTCGCTCTGGAGCTCGAGTTCGCGATGCGCCACCTGGGGGCCGAAGGGGTGGCGTTCGAACTGGTCGTTGCGAGCGGTGCCGCGAGCGCGCTTCCTCACCACCGTCCGGATCACCGCGAGATCAGGGGAGGAGACGTCCTCTTGTTCGACATCGGGGCGCGTGTCGACGGCTACTGCAGCGATATCAGCCGCGCGGTCTTCATGGGCGAGCCGGAGGCGCAGATGCGTCGGGTCTACGAGGTCGTCCTCGAAGCCAACCGCGCCGGCATCGACGCGCTTCGTCCGGGCTATTCGGGCTCCGATGCCGATCGAGCCGCTCGGGAAGTCATCGAGCAAGCCGGCTACGGCGCGGAGTACACGCACGGCCTCAGCCATGGGGTTGGTCTAGAGGTCCACGAGCTGCCGGCATCCTCGGGTCCGCAAGCGATTGACGCCTACGCGCCCGGGATGGTGGTGACCGCCGAGCCGGGCGTCTACCTTCTCGGAAAGGGCGGCGTGCGGATCGAAGACGTGGTTCTGATTGCCGAGGGGGGGCCGGAGATTCTGAGCCGGTTTCCGAAGGACAAGCCGATCGTCTGCGCGTAGCGACGTCACTCGATGCAGAAGAGCTCTCTCTGGGGATGCGAGAGGAAAGTGCACCCCTCGGCGGTGACGACGACGTCTTCCTCAAGGCTGACCCGGCCATAATTCTGTGTCATAGCGTTTGGTTCGATGGTGAAGATGTTGCCTTGTTCAACGATTCCGAAGGGTCGACGGCCGAACAGTTCCCACGTCGGCGCAAGTCGCATTCCCCCGTCGTGTGCGAAGCGCCCGATCTGATGGCCGAGCCCGTGTGCGTATTCTTCGTAGCCGCCGCCGGTGATGTGGGCACGAGCCACCGCGTCCACCTCGTGACCGACCCGACCGGGACGGAGGAACGCGGCCGCTGCGTCGATGGCGCCGCGTACCGTAATGAAGGTGTGTTGGATCTCGGCCGGGATCTCAGAGCGACGGCCGAAGAAGTACATCCGCTGCAGGTCGGAGCAATACCCATCTGCTTTCACACCGAAGTCGAAGTGAAGTAGGTGCCCGGCCTTCGTCCGAAGAGTTGTCGGGCCTGCGTGGCCGAACTCTTTGTCCGGTCCTGCGTCGACGGCGGGGCAGTACGACGGGTCCCAGGACGGACCCACGCCGAGTTCGCGCATTCGGACACGCACGTACTCTGCGATCTCCCGTTCCATCTGGCCGACTCGGAGGAACCCCCGCAGATCGTTGAAGATGCGCTCCGTGATGGAGATGGCGGCGCGGATGCGCTCGACTTCCTCCGGGAGCTTCCGGCCACGCAGGCGCTCCACAACCGGACCTGCCGAGACAAAGCGGCGAGGGTAGTCGGTGCCGCCCAGAATCTGGCGGAGCAGCTCGAACATCCCAACCGTCAACCCGTCGGCCGCGTCGTTGTCCACGCTGTAGTTGAGAGCGATCTGCTGAGGGTCGATGCGCGACAGCTCGCGCCGAAGCGGGTCGGCGATTCCCGTCCGGTACGGGATCGTACGATCGAACAGGCCGTCGGGGAAACCCGCCGCGTCGTGCTCCTGGGCGATGGCGATGCGCTCTCCCTCTTGCGTGAAGAGGAGGGCGGTCTGCGCGATCACGTCGCTTCCGAGGACGAGATCGAGGCTAGGGTCGCGTATCTGCATCGTTTCGCGGACCCAGACGAGCCAGCAATCCATGCCGAGTTCTTTAAGGATCCCACAGGCTTGATGTGACTTCCGTGCGACAAGGGCCGGGTCCACGTCATCTCCTTCTTCGGATTCGCCTTGGCGCGCTCAGCGAAGGATCAGCGCCACGATGGCGCCGACGATGACCAGGCCGACGATCAACGGGAGGAAGAGCTGCAACATCGCGATCATCACCGCCAGGATGTCCTTGCGCGATAGCTCCGGTGGCTTGCGCTCTGCGCCGGAGTCGTCCGTGCCCCGAGCGAGATCCATCCTTTCCGTCCGCCGCCTGCCGATCTTCATCCTGGAAGACAGGCTACCAGGTGGCCGTCACCGATGTCCACCAGCTCAGGGCGCACGCGGTCGCAGTCCGGCTTTCGGTTGGGACACCGCGGGTGAAAACGGCAGCCCGACGGCGGCTCGACGGCACTGGGCACCTCGCCCTGCAGCACAACTTCCCGCGGGCGATCCCGATCGTTCGGATCCAAGCTCGGCGCCGCGGCGAGAAGTCCACGCGTGTACGGGTGAGTCGGACTGTCGAACACCTGCGCCCGCGTGCCGTATTCAACCATCCGCCCGAGGTACATCACCCCGATGTGGTCGCTCAGGTGGCGCACGACGTTCAAATCGTGGGAGATGAACATGTACGTCAGCCGCAGGTCGGCCTTGAGGCCGTTCAGCATGTTCAAGATCTTGGCCTGAACCGAAACGTCGAGCGCCGACGTCGCCTCATCGAGCAGGATGAACTTCGGGTCCGCCGCCAGCGCACGGGCGATCGCCAGCCGTTGCCTCTGGCCTCCGCTGAACTCATGCGGGTAGCGGTACATGTGGTCGGCCTTCAGCCCGACCCGCTCCAAGAGCGACAGCACGACATCGTCGCGGTCTTCCCCGAACGCCACTTTGTGAATCACGAGCG
Source organism: Thermotogota bacterium (assembly GCA_039679545.1). Taxonomy (GTDB): domain Bacteria; phylum Bipolaricaulota; class Bipolaricaulia; order UBA7950; family UBA9294; genus JAPLGD01. The sequence goes on along the minus strand of JBDKUT010000062.1, from coordinate 975 downwards.
GCTCGCCGACGACATCCGCAATCAGCATGCGCGGATCGAGGGAAGAGTACGGGTCCTGGAATACGATCGCCGTCTCGCGGCGGAACTGCCGCAGGTCTCGTTTCGAGCGCGAAGCCATGTCCTCGCCGCGGAAGAGGATCTGACCCGACGTCGGCTCAATCAACAACAGGATGGTCCGCGCCAGCGTTGTCTTCCCGCAACCGCTCTCGCCCACCAGGCCGACGGTACCCCCCTCGGGGATCGTCAGGTTGACGTCCTCCACCGCGTGGACCCGCCCCGTCTCGCGGAACAGGTTCTTGATCGGGAAGAACTTCGTCAGGTTCCGACACTCAAACAGCGCGGTCGTCATGTCGCTTCCCTTTCCCCACCGAACAGGTGGCACGCCACCATGTGCCCCGGCTCGACTTCTAGTTCCAGCGGCTTCACGCGGCTGCAGATCTCCATCACGTGATCGCAGCGCGGATGGAACCGACACCCTGCGGGCGGATGGATCAGCTGCGGAACGGAGCCCGGGATTTCCTCCAGCTTGTCGGCCGACTTCACCGCAGAAGGGATGGCGCGGAGCAACCGTTCCGTGTAGGGGTGCTTGGCGCTTCGGAACAGCGTTCTCACGTCGGTCTTCTCGACGATGGTCCCCGCGTACATCACCCCGACGCGGTCGCACATCTGAGCCACGACCGCCATGTCGTGCGTGATCCACAGGACGCTGGCTCCGAACTCGCGCTGCAGGTCCTTGACGAGGTCGAGGATCTGGCGCCCAATCGTCACGTCGAGGTTCGTCGTGGGCTCGTCCGCGATCAACAGGTCCGGCTCGCAGGTGAGCGACATGGCGATCATCGCTCGCTGCCGCATTCCTCCGGACAGCTCGTGAGGATAGTTCCTCGACTTCTCCTCCGCGTCGGGGAGTCCGGTCTTGGCGAGGATCTTCGTCGCATCCTTCAGCGCCTGCACCTTGGCGCGACGCTGGTGGTAGAT
>JBDKUT010000061.1:0-3168 GCA_039679545.1 Thermotogota bacterium | reverse complement strand
CAGCGGCGACAACACCACCGACTACGGTGCGAACGGTGCGATCGATCTCGAGACGCTGTGCGACGTGGCGCTCGGCCTGCTCGCGGGCGGGAACGCCATCGCCGCCAACACCGCCGTCCGGGTGAAGCGGGCGAGCCGCCTCGCCCACGCCGGGGGTGCCCCGACCTGGGGTGCCGCCGCTCTCGACCAGGGCGGGAACGCCGCCGCCGCGATGCCAGCGGCCGTGACGAGCGACATGGCGGCCGGCGTGCCGGAGGACTGCTGGGTCCTGCCGAACTCGGCGTAGCCACCGCAACACGTACCGCACAACCCGCCTCCCTGTGTTGCCCGGACCTATCACGGTCTACCCCTGCAACAGCTTGGTGGATCCAGCCTCGTGGTCGTAGCCTTGTTCTCGAGGGCCAGCATCGGCCCGTGTGACGACGGAGGAGAGAAATGGCAGCCATCAAGCATCGTCGCCCCCTGCAGGAAGTCTGGACGATCGTCCCCACGGATCTGGACGCGGGCGACACCCTGGTCGTGACCACGGCGATCCAGTTGCCGGCGAACCCGGCCATGACCGGGACGGACGTCAACCGTTTCCTCGCGGCCCTGGCCGACGTGCACGTCATCTACAAGGAAGACGCCCGGGTGGGGGCCCCTTTCGTTCCCGACCCCGAGATCACGGCGACCGCCGCGGGTCTGGTGGTCGTGACGATGCAGAACACCGGCGCCCCCGGCTCGCAGAGCTCGGGCCAGCTGCTCGTCATCAAGGAGCACACGTCGATCCAGTAGGGTCGGCGTAGCGGCTTCGGAGGAGAGACACCATGAGCGCGATCGGGCATTCGGCAACCATCCAGAGCGGCGCGGGCGGGACGACCCCTCCGGCCGGCGACGTCAACATCTTCCTCGACGTGACCGCTGGAAGCGACGCGGCGACGGGTGCGGCCTGGGCGACCGCCCTGCGAACGTGGGAGAAGGCGGAGTCCGTCATCGCGGCGATCCTCTCCCTCCTCCCCCCGCCGACCACGGCGCAGATCAACCTCTACGTGCGGAACGGGACGCACGGCGCCGTGCCGGCCGGGTCGAAGTGCCTGGCGCCGAGCCTGCCGGATCGCGTGCGGCTGAACGTCGTGTGCCCGGTGGACCAGTGGCTCAGCGTCAACCCCGGCGGCCTGATCGGGATCGCGGCCTGCACGGCGGAGGCCGGCAGCGGCCTGGCGAACATCGTCGTCAGCGCTCCGTTCCTGGTGGGCGCCACCGACCAGGGCCTCTTCGCCCACATCCACAAGGGGACCGAATCGATCGTGACGCCGATCCTCGCGGTGGACACCGTGGGGAACGCCTACGTGGTCGGGATGACCGACGCGGTGATGCCGATCTGGGTGGATGACGACGGCCTGACCGAGATCGACGTCCTGCAGCCGGACAGCGTCGTGAACGGCGCGTTCACGTTCGCGCCGATCGCGGCTCCCGTCGGCGAGGATGCCGCGGGCGTGGGCGGCGTGGTCGCCCCGAAGTGCTGGTGCGTCGGCATCCGCGCCAACCTGCTCGAGTTCGCGGGGACCGAGGTCGCGGCGGCGGCGTGCACGGCGTACACCGCCGGCGCCGTGGTCCCGGACGGCCAGATCGGGTTCAACGGACCCGACGGCGTGCGCGGCGCCTACACCTACGAGCTGCAGGGCGGCGTGCCGATGTACCTCGACCCGGCGAAGGCCGTGACGTGGGGCCTCATCGGGACGACCCCGGTCGTCGCGCAGACCTGCGGCTGCTGCTGCGAGGACCTGGGCGTGCTCTCCGGAACCTCGAGCACGTGGAGCGGCCTGTGCGTGGACGAGTTCATCGCCGGCTCGCAGTCGTACGTCGTCGCCGGCCGGTGCGCGTTCACGTCGGCGACCTTCCGCACGGGGGCCCACGGCTCCATCCACAACTTCCGCGGGCCCGGGACCGGCGCCCATGCGCTCGTCGAGTCCGCGAGCGACGGGGCTTCCGTCGAGGTCGGCTCGTACAACGTGGTCGGCCTGCTCGGCGGGCCCCGCGCGATCTTCGAAGCGGTGGACGGCGGCCAGATCGTCGTGACCGACGCGGTGGCGTGCCTGCAGGCGATCCTCGACACCGACCTGCCGCTCTACGGGTACTTCGCCAACGGCGGCGAGATCGTCGTCGAGGGCTCCGAGATCCCGGACGACGTGCGCGCGCAGTACCACACCGTCGCGGCCGACCGGATGGGGAAGCTCGACATCCGCGGCAAGATCAACCTCACGACCCCGCGGCCCGGCGGGAACGGTGGCGGCATCGACTTCTCCGACATCAACATCATCAACGGCTCGACGTGCGTGCTGGCGGACGACATCATCAAGGCGGCGCCGAACACCGCGCCCTCCTGCTGTCTCAACGTCGACAACGCCTCGCACTTCATCCAGCGCTCGGGCAACTTCACGTTCGGCAACGCGCCGGCCGACTGGACGGCGGACTACGGCAACCTGGGCCTGGTCCACGTCGCCAACGGCTCGGATGCGATCATCGGCATCCTGCTCGACACCGGCGTCGGGGCCGGGGCGGGGATCGCGATCCAGGTCCGCCGGCGCTCGAGCCTCTGGTTCGTCGGCAACTCGAACCTGACCGGCGCGGCGACGACGAAGGTCGGCGTGAAGGCGGCGGCGGCGTTCCCGGCGGCGGCGGTGCTCAACGACCTGCCGGCGGCTCCGGACGGAGCGGAAGAGCTCTGCGTCGTCGGCGTGCTGGCCTCCCCGTAGTGCGGTGACGGGATGATGCTGCGATGCAGGAGCTAGGGCAGTTCACGAACGTCAGCGTCATCCTCGGCATCGTCGTAGGCATCGTGGTCGGTCTCGTCTGGGCTGTTCCGAAGCTCGCGGGGGCCCTCAAGGGAAACGGCACCAACGGGAAGTCGCTCGACGGCGCATCGTCCGACGAGAAGCACCGGGTTCGCCATGCGGCATCGATCGGACCCGATCCCTGCATCGACTGCCGGACCGAGGTACACGACATCCTGCACGCCGTTGACGAGCACCGGAACGAAGAGCGCCAGTCGAAAGAGCGGCTGTCGGCTGCCTACGACCACCTCTCGGACGTGCTGCAGCACCTCGACCAGACGATGCGCGAGTTCATCGTCGAGCAGCGGGCGATCCGCGTGACGGGCGAGGGGATGCGGATTCCGAGGATGGGACC
>JBDKUT010000060.1:0-19413 GCA_039679545.1 Thermotogota bacterium | reverse complement strand
ATCTGGAGGTTGCACGTCGGACACATCTCGATCGGAATGCCCAGCTCGGCGACGCGCTTCTCGGTCCGAGGTGCCTGGAAGAGGTAGACCCCATGGCCGATCCGCTCCGCGCCGAGGTCGAGGGCTTCTTTGATCTGCTCCGGGCAGCACCCTTCGCCGGCGTGGATGGTGACGTGGATGCCCGCGTCGTGCGCGAACTCGATTGCCTTGCGATGCTTGACGGGAGGGTTCTGGTGCTCCGGCCCCGCGAGGTCGATGCCGACGACGCCGTCGCGGCGGAACTGCGCCGCCAACTGGACCGTTTCGATCGACTGCTCGGTCGAGTTCTGCTTCAGGGCCGTGAGGATCAGCCCGGTAGCGATCCCGAAGTCGGCCTCGGCGCGGTGCATGCCGGCGAGCACGGCGGCCACGACGTCGCGCGGCTTCAGATCGGCGCGGGTGTGGAGGAGCGGCGCGAAGCGGATTTCGATGTAGATGACGTTCTCGCTCGCGGCGTCCTCGCACAGCTCGTACGCCGATCGCTCAAGAGCCGCGGGCGTCTGGAGCAGGGGGACGGTGTAGTTGAACGCGACGAGGTACTCCTCGAGCGAGCCGCGGACTCCAGGTATGACGGCGCTCTTCAAGTTGACCGAGTCGGGAAAGGCCTGCTCGGGCGGGAGCGCACGAGCCAACTTGAGGACCGTCTCGAGCCTGAGGGAGCCGTCCAAGTGGACGTGAAGGTCAATCTTCGGCATTCGCCGGAGCCAGTCGGTCATTATCCTTTCAATCTACGGGTTTTGGACGGGATACGCAAGTAACGAACGGGTATCTGGCTTGTAACATGTTCGGTGGAGTATATACTTCGCTTCCGGGAAACGGACATCCCGGGGGTGTGATGGTCGGGGTTCTCTTCAGCGCTGCCGGCGGCCTGGCGGTCTTCCTGTTTGGACTACGGATCATGAGCGACGCGCTCAAACGTGCGGTCGGGGACCGCATGCGGGTGATCGTCGAGCGGTTGACCGGCAAGGCCTACCGCGGGGTCCTCGTCGGCATGGTCACCTCGGCGACCCTCCAGTCGAGCACGATGACGATGGTGCTCCTGATCGGGATGATCAACGCCGGCATCCTCACCCTGGCACAGGGAATCGGCGTCATGCTCGGGGCGGAGATCGGGACGACGCTGACCGCGCAGATCATCGCGTTCAAGATTGGCATCTACTACATGCCGGTCTTGGCCGTTGGCTACATCTTGGCGGAGACGTTCCGCGGGAGGAAGGCGGGCGACGCCGGCCGCATCGTCCTCGGGCTCGGCCTCGTCTTCCTCGGGATGAGCATCTTCACCGGGGGACTCGCGGGGCTCGCCGAAAGCCCCGCAATCCTGCGCGTGCTCCAGGCGTGCGGCAACAACGTGCTCCTCGGCGTCCTCGTCGGAGCTGGCGTGACCGCGGCGATTCACAGCTCGGCGGCGATGACGGCGCTCGTCATCGGACTGGGCAGCTCGGGGCTCATTTCCCTCCCCGCCGCGATCGCCATCGTCCTCGGCGCCAACATCGGCACGACGGTCACGGCGCAGATCGCATCGATCGGGACGTCCCTGTCATCGCGGCGCCTCGCGGTGACGCAGCTCCTCGTCAACGTCGTCGGCGTGGCGGTGGCGGTGCCGTTCCTCCCTTGGTTCGCGCGGTTGGTGCAGATGACGTCGCCCTCGCTGCCGCGGCAGATCGCCAACGCCCACTCAATCTTCAATGTGGCAGTCACTTTGGCGCTCATCCCGTGCGTCGGTGCGCTGGTTTGGGTCGTCCGCATGCTGGTGCGGGGGCGGGAGGAGGGCGCGGGGCGTAAGGCCCAGTTCCTTGGGGAGCAGTTCCTGGCGACTCCAGCGTTTGCCGTGCGGCAGGCGCAGCGCGAGCTTCTGCGCATGGGGGAGATGACGACGGCGATGATCCGAGCGTGCAAGGAAGGGATCCTGAAGCGCGATTCCACGGAAATCGCGTCGGTCGGCGAGGTGGAGGAGGCGGTCGACGGGCTCAAGGATTCGGTGGATGAGTTCCTCGATCGGATCGACGGCAGCGCGCTCAGCGGGAAAGACGAGCGACGCCTGCATGTGTTGCGTCACATCGTCGCCGATGTCGAACGGGTCGGCGACCAAGCGGTCAACATCGTCGTGCGCGCCGAGAAGCTAATGGCAAAGGGTCGTGGTTTGTCCGCTGCGGCGGCGGGCGAACTCGCTGACATGTTCGACCGGGCGATCGAGCTCTACCAACTCTCGCTGGCCGCGCTCGATGCCGAGGATATCGACCGGGCCCGGCGAGCCCTTGACCTGGAGAAGCACCTCGACGAGCTTGAGACGCGGTACAAGGCGCACCATGTCGCGCGGCTCGAGGCGGAGGAGTGCGATCCGGAAGCGGGGATCCTGTTCGTCGAGATCCTTCACAATCTCGAGCGGATCGGCGATCACGCCACGAACATCGCCGGCGACGTCCTCGTCATCCACCCTGCGACGGACTAGAGCCCCGCTTTCTCCTTCGCCGCCGCGACCTTGCGGCCGAGACGGTCGGACGCTCCCTTGCGGTCGTCAATGCGAAGTGAGATCGACACGCGCCCGCACGTCTCGAGCAACCGTAGGCGACAGGCATTGACGACGGCCATGACGTCGTCCCACTCCCCCTCAAGGTTGGTGCCCATCGCGTGGAACTCGTGCCGGACGCCGGACGCCTCGATGATGCGGTACGCCTCGGCGACGTAGCGGCTCAGGCTCTCGCCGTAACCGATCGGGGCGATGCTGAAGTCGACGATCATTCAGTCCCTCCCTCGCTCGCGCGGCTGGGGGCGACGGCGACGAGCATCCGAGACCGCGAGGAGCACCACGAGAACCGTCGCGGCCCACGCCACGCCGAGCTTCGATGGTCGACTCACCTGCCGGTCCTCCTTCTCTTTCCTCAACCTAGTAAACGATGTCGAGGGTCTCCTGGAGGCCGACGCCTTCGACGTGAATCGTCCGTGCGGCCGGATCCAGAGTCACCGCGGCCCACGACGCGGGCGTCGGTACGTCGGCGTCCGCCATGCCGGCGAACGTGACGTAGTGGATTCCGTCGATGACGGCGTGGGCGGACTCGTGCGTGTGTCCCTGGAAGACGGCGATGACACGGCCGGAGGCTGCAAGGACGGCACGAACCTCGGGCGCGTTCGACACCGGCGGGCCGCCGGCGAGCAACTCGAACGCGGCGTCGAGCGGCTGGTGGACGCAGACGATTGTCGGCTTCTGGGTCGCGGCGAGGTCGGCGCGGAGCCACTCGAGCTCGGCGGGTGGAATCGTCCCCTGGACCATCCAGCTCACGTTCCCGTAGTCCTGGCCCGCCTTGTTGAACTGGGCGTCGAGAATCACGATGTGGTAGGCGCCGAGGTCGAAGCTCCGGTACGCGGCGGGCGATCCGGTCGCCGTGAGGAACTGCGTCTTGGTCAGGTTGTACACGTCGTGATTCCCGAGAACGTAACCGATCGGTCCCGAGTAGCCGTGAAGGATCCCGACGGCGTCATCGAGGAGCGCGGGGATGCGTGCCGGATCGCCGAGGTCGGCTCCCATGACGAAGACACCGTTGACCAGGTCGCCGAGCGAGACGATGGCGTCGGCCGGCCACGTGGTCATCGCCGCGACGAACGCCTCGAGCCGCGGCCCGTAGTTCGTCATCACCTTGTGTTCGTTGGGCGAGTTGGTGTCGTGGACGTGGATGTCGGCAAAGATGCCGATGCGGACGACGCCCGTCGAATCCGACGCGACGAAGCAGGAACCGGCCATGAGGAGAAGGACGAGAACAACAGGGACCCCGACGAGCTTTCGCATCTTGACCTCCCGGAATCTCGAACGTCGATAGCCTAACGGGAGGAGGAAAGACCGGCAAGCCGACTGCGTGCGTGAGCTGGGAAGAAGGGCGCTATGATGCCACCTGCGTCCACTCGGCGCCGAGCCGGAATCCGCGGAGGTTCGCGGCGATGACAGACTCCGCCTTGTCGGCGAAGACGGCGCGGATCCCGTCCTCGAGAGCCTTCACCGGGAGGCCGAGGAATGGAGAACCCGCGCCGAGGACAACCAGGTTGCTCGCTTGCGGCGATCCGGCCTGCTCGGCGAGGGCCGCGGCGTCGACAAGGCGATGGGGCGTGATCGCCCGCAGCTCGGCGAGAATGCGGTCGACGTCCGGGTAGTCTGGGATGTTGCGCACGGGGCGCGTGTCGGAAACGAGGGCGCCGTCGAGCTTCAGATACGGGAGATAGCGCAACGCCTCCATGGGCTCGAGCGCGAGAACAAGGTCCGCCGTGCCCTCGCGAACAAGGTCGGAGTGGACGGGACGGTCGCTGAAGCGGACGTGGCTTTGCACGACGCCGCCACGCTGGGCCATGCCGTGGACCTCGGCTTGCTTCAGGTGAAGGCCGAGTCCGCGGGCGGCCTGACCGAGTACGGCCGCGAGAGCCAACAGCCCCTGGCCGCCGACGCCGGCGAGGATGATGTCGCGCTTCATTGCTGGCCCCTTTGCGTCCCGCGGCGCGCGGACCGCTTGGCGGTCTGGATGCATTCACGCTGGGCGATGATGACGGACGTCCCCGGGTACTGGATCTCCTGGTCAAGAATGGCGACGTTCTCCGCGTGGTTCCGTGGGTGAGGTTCGACGACGCGGGTGTGGGACTCGTCCACGCCGAGTCCACGGCAGATGGAGACGAGCCGGTTCTCGGCCGCCGAAGGTTGGCCGCCGGTCATCGCCACGGTGAGGTTGTCGACGATGATGACGGTAACGTCGGCTTTGGCGTTGACGCAGTCGAGGAGGCCCGTCATTCCCGAGTGGGTGAACGTCGAGTCGCCGATCAGCGCGACGGCCGGCCGCAGACCGGCCTCCGAGGCGCCGTGGGCCATGGTGATCGACGCGCCCATCTCCACGCACGTGTTGATCACGCCGTGCGGCGGGAGTGCGCCGAGGGTGTAGCACCCGATGTCGGAAAAGACGCGGGCGGAGTCGCGACGAGGCGCGAGAACCTCGGCAAGCGCCTTGCAGGTGTCGGCGTGCGGGCATCCCGGGCACAAGGCGGGCGGGCGCGGTGCCGGAACCGAGGACGCTGTCCGACGGGCAAGCGCACCGAGTCCGAGCGCCGCGGCGACTACGTCGGGTGACAGCTCGCCGGTTCGCGGAACGTCGCCCGTGAGGCGGCCGTGGATCGCGGGCGCCGAGCGCGGCGGGAGACCGCGAAGCTTCGCTTCCACGTAGGGGTATCCCTCTTCGAGGACGAGGATCCTGCCGCAGTGCCCGACGAGCCACTCGACGTCGCGAGCAGGAAGCGGATACTGACCGACCTTGAGGACGGGATGTCCCGGTGTACCGTCCGTTACCTCGAGGAGGTAGTTGTGGGCGATGCCGCATGCCACGATGCCCAGCGCGCGGTCGCCATCCTGCGACAAGCGATTGAACGGACTCGCCTCGCTCTCGCGGACGAAGTCGGGCTGGCGGCCGATAAGGCGCTCGTAGCTCTTCTTTGCGATCGCAGGGAGGAGGATGAAGCGCTCGGGTTCGCCGGGACGCGAGAGCGGATTCTGCGAACGTCGCCCGCCGACTTCGACCGTCGCGCGGGAGTGGGCGAGCCGCGTCGTCAGGCGGACGAGAACCGGGACGCGGTACGTTTCCGACAGCTCGAAGGCGCGTGCCGGAACGGCGTAGGCCTCCTGCTGATCGGAAGGCTCGAAGCACGGAACAAGCGCAAGGTCGGCGTAGAGCCGCGAGTCCTGCTCGTTCTGGGACGAGTGCATGGACGGGTCGTCGGCGACGTTGACGAGAAGCCCGCCGTGGGCACCGGAGATCGCGGCGTTCACGAACGGATCGGCGGCGACATTCAGCCCGACGTGCTTCATGCTCGCCATGGCGCGCTTCCCGGCGTAGCTTGCGCCGAGTGCCGCCTCGAGCGCGGTCTTCTCGTTGGCGGCCCAGCGGCAGACGACCTCGCCGGCTCGGGCCTCCGGGCTGCGTAGGACGTGCTCGGTGATCTCCGTGGAGGGCGTGCCGGGGTAGGCGTACGCCGCGGAAAGTCCGGCGTCGATGGCACCCTGAGCGAGCGCTTCGTCCCCAAGCAAGAGCTGCGTCGCCATGTGAACCTCCCGCGTTCCGTGGTATTCCCCAGCTTCGGCGCAGAGGAAGGACGCACAGGATACGCGGGCCTCGGAGGGGTCGCAAACGTGAACGACGGCGCCGGGCGGAGTCGTCAACGTACACGGAGGGCGGAGGCACGCGCGCACGGAGGGTGCGGCGCCCACCGAAGGAGAGGGTTCTCGTTTCTCGGCGTGCGCGGAACCTCTTCGCCAGGGATGGAGCGGAGCCGCAACCGTAGCGGCGATTCTTGCTCCCTTTGCGAGAGGCCGATATACTCCGCGAGACCACTTATCGTTCACCCAAGGGGGAAATCGACATGGGGCAAGTTCGGACCATCTGCTTGGTGGGGCATTCCAGTACAGGGAAAACGGCCCTGACCGCCGCGCTCTTGACGCGCGCGGGCACCAAAGAGCAGATCACGCTGGACGCGTCGCAGGAGGAAAAGGAGCGCGGCCACACGCTTGACATGGGCTTCGGCGCGTTTCAGGCGGACGGCGTCGCGATCACGCTCCTCGACACGCCGGGTGGCGATGAGTTCGTTGAGGAGATGTACAAGGGGATCCCCATCGCGGATCTCACCGTCCTCGTCGTGAATGCGGAGAAGGCGGTGGAAGTCGTCACAGAGCGTGCCTGGGAGATCTCCGGGGGCGCCAAGCGCCCGACGATCATCCTCGTCAACCTGATGGACAAGGAGAACGCCAACTTTGACAGAGCCGTGGCCGATCTGCGCAGCCACTTTGAAGGGAAGCTCGTTCCCGTCCAGATGCCGATCCGCACGGGCGGGACGTTCTCCGGTTTGGTCGACCTCGTTTCCAACCGGCTTGTCAGCTTCGCCGACAAGGGGAAAAAGGAGATCCCGGCCGAGCTGGCCGACGAGGCCGAGATGGCGCGCGGCGCTCTCCTTGAGGAGGTCGCGACGGCCGACGACGAATTGATGATGAAATTCCTCGACGAGGCCCCGATCAGCGAGAGCGAGATCACCCAGGCGTTGGTGAAGGGGGTCGCGGCCGGAGCCGTCGTGCCGGTCCTCTGCTCGTCGGTGACGGAGGGGAAGGGGCTCGACCAGCTCGTGAAGGCGTTCGTCAGCTACGTCGTGCCGCGGGTCGGCGACGCGGCCGCGCCGTGTCGTGCCGTGGCGTTCAACTTGGCGAGCGACCCGTACCTCGGGCGGCTCTCCTTCGTCCGTGTGCTCGAGGGGACCATCCAGGAAGGGAAAGGTCTTGTCGACGTCGTGTCCGGGGCGAAGGTCGACGTGCGCGACCTCTACGCTCTCGACGGGACGAAGCAGAAGCGCGTGCCGCATGCGGGTCCGGGCGAGATCGTCGCGATCGCTAAGGCGGAGCACATCTCCCTTGGCGCCACGCTGGGCGTCAGCCAGGGAGGACAAGCATTCCCAACGCCTGAGTTCCCGAAGCCGGTCTTCTCACGGACGATCGTTCCGAAGAGTCAGGCCGACGTCGACAAGATGGGCGCGGCGCTCAAGGAGATCGCGGCGACCAAGGCCACGATCGTTGTTGAACGTGACCCCGTGACAAAAGAGCTCACGCTGCATGGAATGGGCGACGTCCACCTGTCGGTGTTCATCGAGAGGCTCAAGAACCGCTACAACGTGTCGCTCGAGACTCGACAGCCCCGGATTCCGTACAAGGAGACGATCCGGAAGAAGGCCGAGGCCAAGTACCGCCACAAGAAGCAGACGGGCGGCCGCGGTCAGTTCGGCGAGGTGTGGTTGCGCCTCGAGCCGTACAAGGGAGAGGGCGGGTTCAAGTTTGTCGATGAGATCAAGGGCGCGTCAATCCCGGGTCAGTATGTCCCTGGCGTCGAGAAGGGCGTGATGGAGGCGTTGGAGCAGGGCAGCCTGGCGAAGTTCCCGGTCACCGATGTTCTGGTGGCGGTTTTCGACGGAAGTTTCCACCCGGTGGACTCGTCGGAACTGGCATTCAAGCTTGCTGCACGGGGCGCGTTCCGTGATGCATTCGACAACGCCGAGCCGTGCCTCCTCGAGCCCATCATGGCTGTAAGGGTGCGCGTCCCCGAGGAGTACACGGGGGACATCATTAGCGACATGAACGGCCGCCGCGGTCGGATCTTGGGGATGGAACCGGCGGGGAAGACCACGGTCATCGTTGCGGAGGCACCGTTAGCCGAGCTCCTGAACTACACGCTCGATCTTAAGTCGCGCACGCAGGGTCGAGCTACGTTCCGGATGGACTTCGCGAGATACCAACAGGTTCCCGGAAACATCCAGGAGAAGGTCGTCGCACAGGCCCAAGCCGAGCAGGAATGAACGTCGCGCAACACATGCAGCGGGATGCCGTGACCGCTCTTCCATCCACCACGGCCGGGACGGTCCGCAAGCTGATGGAGGAGCACGGGTTCGGGGTCCTTCTCGTGGCCTCCGAGGACGGCCGGCTGCGGGGGTTCGTCACCCGCGGATCGCTCAAGGGGATCGTCGATTGGGAGTCTCCGATTGAGGCGATCGCTCACCCGGTGAGGTTCTCGGTCTCGCCGGCGGACACCCTCGAGAAGGCAACGCTGATCATGCTGGAGAATCGCCTTGTCGTCCTGCCAGTGACAGAGGGAGACCACTTGGTCGGCGTGATTACGCAAAGCGCGGTGCTGCGCGGCCTGGCGGACGGCCTCGGTATCGGGCTTGAGGGGACACGGATGGAGCTTCGTCTCCGCGCGGGGTCGGAGGAGCTGTACAGCGTTCTTGACGTACTCCGCGCGCACAATGTCCACATTGTCAGCATGGCGAACGGGTCCGGGAATGGCGAGCGGCGCGACGTAATCCTGCGGGTGCAGGGGATCGGCGACCGCGAGGAGCTGCGAGCGGAACTGGAGCAGCGCCTCGATCGCAAAGAGTGAAGCAGTGCCCTGCACAGCGCGCGAGTCTGCGCTGAACGAGTCCGCGGCAGAACTCCGCTGAGCACGACGTCTTGACCGGGCGAAACGGGTTCCGTACAATTCCGCGGACTCGAGCAAGCCGCCAGCGTAGCTCAACCGGCAGAGCAACTGACTTGTAATCAGTAGGTTGCCAGTTCGACTCTGGCCGCTGGCTCTTGTCGCTGTCTCGGAGGGGTACCGAAGTGGCCAAACGGGGCGGACTGTAAATCCGTTGGCGTATGCCTACGGGGGTTCAAATCCCTCCCCCTCCACTTGAGTTGGAAGCCCCCGCGGGTTTCGGGTACACTGCGAACCCGGCGGAGTTGGACGTGCCCGTGTGGCTCAGGAGGTAGAGCACCCCCTTGGTAAGGGGGAGGTCGCCGGTTCGACTCCGGCCGCGGGCTTATGCTCGCGGCGGACGTTTTTTGTTTGATGGGACGGAAGATCGTCGAAGCTACTGTCGCTGAGGAGGTCTAACAGATGGCGAAGGAAGCATTTTCGAGGAGCAAGCCTCACCTGAACATCGGAACGATCGGCCATATCGACCATGGCAAGACGACGCTAACGTCGGCGATCACCAAGGTGCTGGCGTTCAAGGGATTGGCACAGGAGCGATCGTACGATCAGGTGGCGAAGGCAGACGCCAAGCTGTTCCGACGCGACGCGACGAAGATCTTGACCGTGAACGTCGCGCACGTGGAGTACGAGACGGACACCCGCCACTACGCCCACATCGACTGCCCGGGACACGCCGACTACATCAAGAACATGATCACGGGCGCTGCGCAGATGGACGGGGCGATCCTCGTCGTCTCGGCGACGGACGGGCCGATGCCCCAGACGCGAGAGCACGTGCTTCTCGCTCGCCAGGTGAACGTGCCGGCGATCGTCGTCTTCCTCAACAAGGTGGACCAGGTCGACGACCCCGAGTTGATTGACCTGATCGAGATGGAGATCCGCGACCTCTTGTCGAAGTACGAGTTCCCGGGCGACGAGACGCCAATCATTCGTGGCTCGGCCCTGCTCGCGATGCAGGCGGAAAATGCGGATTCCCCGGCGGCAAAGCCGATCCTCGACCTAATGGCCGCCGTGGACTCGTTCATCCCGCTGCCAGACCGCGACGAAGACAAGCCGTTCCTGATGTCGATCGAGGACGTGTTCTCGATCAAGGGGCGCGGCACCGTCGTCACCGGTCGCGTGGACCGCGGCAAGATCACTCCGGGCATGGAAGTCGAGATCGTCGGAATCCACGATCAGATCGAGAAGACCGTCGCGACAAGCCTCGAGATGTTCAACAAGACGCTCGAGTACGCGATCGCGGGCGACAACGTCGGAATCCTGCTGCGCGGCATCGACAAGGATCAGGTCGAGCGCGGACAGGTTCTCGCCGCCCCGAAGACGATCACGCCGCACACGAAGTTCGAGGGCTCGATCTATGTCCTGACCCGTGACGAAGGCGGGCGGCAGAAGCCGTTCTTCACCGGGTATCGGCCGCAGTTCTTCTTCCGCACGACGGACATCACCGGCACCGTGATCCTGCCGGAGGGCGTGGAAATGGTCATGCCGGGCGACAACGTCGTCTTTACGGGCGAACTGATGCACCACGTCGCGATGGACGTAGGGCTCCGGTTCGCCATCCGCGAGGGCGGAAAGACGATCGGCGCCGGCGTCGTGGCGAAGATTCTCGAGTAGATTAAGAGAGGGACTGGCTCATGGCGAAGAAGGGCGAAGCGGTCGTCCACGTCACGCTCGCGTGCAGCGAGTGTGGCCGACGGAACTACCACACGAAGAAGAACAAGGCCACCGCTCGAGGCAAGCTTGAGCTGAACAAGTACTGCAAGTGGGACCGCAAGCACACGCTTCACAAGGAGGTCTAGCCCCCGTCGGGCGGACGAGCACAGGCCCACGGCGGAGACAGACGCAAGATGCAGGCCCGTGTCGGGCCAAGGGCGTGATACAGGCCCGTAGCTCAATTGGCAGAGCATCCGACTCCAAATCGGAAGGTCGGGGGTTCGAGCCCCTCCGGGCCTGCAAGGGCGATCCCTAGGCGAGGAGACGCAGATGATCGAGCGGATGGTGAACTATCTCAAAGGAGTGCGGCAGGAAGTCGCGCGCGTCAGCTGGCCGACGCGCAACGAGATCATTTCGCTGACGGCGTTGATCCTGTTGTTGACCGTGGTCCTCACGCTCTACATCTGGGGTGTCGACGGAGTCATCGGCCTGATTCTTCGCTACGTCTTCCGGGCCTAGCGAATTCCAACCACCATGCGACTGAAGAAGTGGTACGCGGTCCAGACCTACGCGGGGTCCGAGTTGAAGGTCAAGGAAGACCTCAATGAGCGGATCCGCAAGCGCGCTTGGGAACGAGCGGCGGAGTCTTTTACCGTGGAAGGGGAGGAGACGTTCTTCCTCGTCCCGGTGGAAGAGGTTATTACGTCGCGCAGCCGGCGCGGGTCGGCCACGGAGTACCGGATCCCGTACGACTACGACCTCGTCGCCAAGCCGAACGAGCGCATCCAGCGCGGTGAACCCCTCGCTCGAAAGCCCGAGCGGCACATGGAGGAGGGCGCGAAAATCACCGACGTCGAGATGATGCAGCGCGTCATCATCGAACTCACGAACCGAAACGAAGAGACCTACCTCGTCCCGGCCGACAAGCACGTTCGTCGCGACATCCGTGTCGGGGAGAAGATCCGCAACGGCGTTCCGCTGACGACGGACAGCGACGAGCGGTTCGTCATCGCCAACCGCGGGGCTGTGGTGCAGCGGGACAAGGTGCGCCGGGTAACGTTCGAACAGGCCGACGGAAAAGAGAAGAAGCGGCTGATCCCGGAGAAGTACGTGGCACGCATCCGCAAGGGCCAGACGTTGGAACAGGGCGACAAGATCGAAGACGAGGACGTGATTCCCAGCCGCGCGTCGGGGCTCCTGAAGGTCAAGGAGTACAAGGACAAGCGCGTCGTGACGATTCAGCGGATCGAGAAGCGACGGCTGTTCCCGGGATACGTCTTCGGGCGGCTGGGGCTCGAAGACGAGCAGATGATGGAGTTGATCGACGGAATCAAGGGCGCGGTCCGCTACGTCGGTTCGAAGTTCAAACCGATGCCGATCGAGGGGCCGGAGATGAAGCTGATCAAGCGAAAGGCCGGTCTCCTGGCGGTGCCCGTTGTCGCGAGCGCGACGACCGCCCCGCTCGCCACGGCGTCCGGCGAGCCGAAGATCGAGGTCGACTTCACCGTGGGTGAGGTCGTCGAGATCGTCGACGGTCCGTTCGCAGACTTCACGGGGGAGATCAAAGAGATCGACAAGGACGCCGAAGAGATCACGGTCATGGTCAAGATCTTCGGACGCGAGACGCCGGTGCGCCTCGGGTTCGAGGGGATCGAGAAGCTGTAGTCGAGAAACGAGAAGGAAAGGGGAGGAGGTCGTATGGCACGAACTGCCATTGCGAAGATCACGTTGCAGATCCCGGCTGGCCAAGCCACGCCGGCACCTCCGGTCGGACCCGCGCTCGGCGAGCACAAGCTCAACATCATGGACTTCTGCAAGAAGTTCAACGATGCCACGAAGGGCGAAACGCCGGGAGTCATTATCCCGGTCATCATCTCCGTCTACATGGGGAACAAGTTCGACTTCGTGCTGAAGCAGCCGCCGGCCGCAGAGCTGATCAAGATGGCGGCCGGAATTCAGACGGGATCTGGTCAACCGAACCTGAACAAGGTAGCCCGCATCACACGGGAACAGGTTCGCCGGATCGCCGAGCGCAAGCTTCCGGATCTGAACACGTACAAGCTGGAGTCCGCGATGAAGATCATCGAGGGCACCGCCCGGAACATGGGAGTCGAGGTGGTGGACGCGTGAAACGGAGCAAGCGCTACACCGGAGTGGCCACACTCGTTGAGCCTCGCGCCACGTACGGGTTCGACGACGCCATGACGAAGCTGAAGGCGTCGGCGACGGCCAAGTTCGACGAGACCGCGGAGGTTTCGGTGGTGCTCGGCATCAAGTCGAGCCAGATCATCGTCCGCGGAACGTGCAACCTGCCCCACGGGACCGGAAAGAAGGTTCGCATTCTGGCGTTCGCCAAGGGTGACTCGATTGCCGAGGCCGAGAAGGCCGGGGCCGACTACGTCTGCGGCGACGATCTGGCGAAGAAGATCCAGGAGGGGTGGTTTGAGTTCGACAAGGTCGTCGCGACCCCCGACATGATGCCCGTCGTGGGAAAGCTGGGAAAGGTTCTCGGTCCGCGAGGACTGATGCCGAGCCCGAAGACTGGCACGGTGACGAAAGACATCGGCCAGGTGATCGGGGAGTTGAAGAAGGGAATGGTCGAGTTCCGCTCGGACCGAACGGGTGTCGTGCACTCCGTGTTCGGGAAAACCTCATTCGACGCGACGGCGCTGAAGGAGAACCTCATCGCCGTGATTCGCGGCGTGGCGGAGCGGAAGCCCGACGAGGGTGTCAAGGGACGCTACATCAAGAAAGTCAGCGTCGCCTCGACCATGGGACCAGGAATCACGATCGACCTGAACGAAGTGACCGCGGTTGCGGAATCCGTCGAGTAGGAGCGCGAGATGCCGACCCAAGCAAAGATCGAGGAAGTCGCTCGACTGAAGGAGAAGTTCGAGAAGGCAGTCTCGTTGGTCCTTGCCGACTACCGCGGCCTGACGGCCAATGAGATGGTCGAGCTTCGTGCGAAGTTCACGAAGCAGGGGCTGGACTACCGCGTCGTCAAGGACACGCTCGCGAAGATCGCGGCCAAGGAGGCAGGGATCGAAGGTCTCTCCGATTTCTTCTCCGGCCCGATCGGCGTCGCGATCGGGTACGACGACCCGGCCGTCGCCTTCAAGATCTCCGACGAGTGCCGGCGGACGTACGCGCCGAAGTACCAACTCAAGGGCGGCCTGTTCGAAGGGGCCGTCGTGGCGGAGAAGGACGTCGCGAAGTACGCGACGATGCCTTCGAGAGAGCAGCTGCTGGCGAAGTTGGCGATGCTCCTCCAGAGCCCAATGCGCGCGCTCGCCGTGGTGCTGCAGGCCAAGATCCGCGAGATGGCGATCGTCCTGAACGAAGTAAAGAAGCAGCGTGAGGAACAGAAAGAGGAGGCATAAGCAATGGCGAACCAGGACATCCTCCAGCAGATCGAGGAGATGTCGGTTAAGGATCTGGCTGAGCTCGTTGAGATGATCGAGGAGCGATTCGGGGTCTCGGCCGCGATGGCGGCCCCCGTGGCCGTGGCGGTGGCTCCCTCCGCCGGTGGCGGAGAAGCCGGAGCGGCGCCCAAGGCCGAGACGTACAAGGTCATCATGAAGAGCGCCGGGCAGAAGAAGATCCAGGTCATCAAGGAGATCAAGGACATCACGGGCCTGGGGCTGAAGGAGTGCAAGGAACTCGCCGACAAGATCCCGGCGACGATCAAGGAGAACGTCGGCCCGGACGAGGCGACGAGCATCAAGGAGAAGCTGGAGGCGGCCGGGGCTGAGATCGCATTGGAGTAACCTCACGCACCAGAGCAATCTGGGATCTGTACGCGCCTGCCTTAAGGCCCGTGAGGCCTTAGGGCAGAGCGTTCTTTGCAAGGGGAGAAGATGAAGTACCGAGAACGAAGATCCTACGGACGGATTCAGGAAATCCTTCCCCCGCCGTACTTGTTGGCCGATGTGCGTTCATCGTTCGAGGAGTTCGTCGAGAAGGGGATCAAGCGCGCATTCGCGGACGTCACGCCCATCGAAGGGCACGGCAAGGACGGCCTGCGGATGGAGTTCGTCGACCCATACCTCGGGGATCCACGCAACACCGAGGCCGAGTGCAAGGACAAGGATCTGACGTTCTCTCGCCCGCTTCGCGTGGGTGCGAGACTCTATCAGGAGGGGAAGCTTCTCCAGGAAACCGAGCTCTACATCGGCGACTTCCCGATGATGACGAACCGCGGCACGTTCATCATCAACGGGTCGGAGAACGCGCTCGTCAATGAGCTGACCCGCGCTCCCGGCGTGTACTTCACTCAGGAGGACACGAATCAGTACAAGGGTCACATCCTCCCCGAGCTTGGGGCGTGGCTTGAGATTCTCCTCGACACGAAGCGGGGCACGCTTCGTGCAAACCTCGACCGGAAGGGGCGCGTTGTTGTCACGGTGCTCCTGAAGGCGCTCGGATTCGACGAACCACGCATCTGTCGGTACTTCAGCTTCACAGTCTCCCCCGTGACGGCCGAGAAACTGGCCCCTTACGTGGGATACCGCGTTGCGGAGGACGTTGGCAAGGGCAAGAAGGAGTCGATCCTCACCTCCGGAGAGACGCTCCAGAAGAGCCATCTGCCGAAGCTCGAGGCGGCGGGCGTCAAGTCGATTCGCCTCGTGAATCGGTACATCCAGCGCGCGCTCGAAGAGGACCAGACGACGAGCCAGGAGGAAGCGCTGCGCGCCGTGTACCGCAAGCTGCGGCCGTCGGATCGGTCGTCGCCGGCGCAGATGGGCGAATACATCGAGACCTTGTATTTTCATCCGACGAGCTACCACCTGTCCGAGGTGGGGCGATTCAAAGTGAACCGGAAGCTTGGAATGGGCTTGAAAGAGCCTGTCCTGTACCTTGCCGACATCGTGCGGACGATCCACGTGCTGATCGATGTCCCCAACCATCCGGAGCTCTTGGACGAGAAGGACCACCTGGCGAACAAGCGTGTGCGCTTGCCGGGTGAGTTGGCGGAGAGTGCCCTGCGGACGGGGCTCGTGCGCATGGCGCGGATCGCCCGCGACAAGCTCTCGAAGTACGCGCTCGAGGAGAAGGACACGATCCGGCGCCTGATCTCGACGCGCACAGTCCAGGGGTCGATCAACCAACTCTTCTACACGGGACGGTTCTCGCAGTTTCTTGAGCAGACGAACCCGCTCACCGAGCTCACGCACAAGCGGCGCTTAAACGCGCTGGGTGGAGGACTGACGAAGCGGCGGGCGAAGATCGAGGTCCGCGACGTCCACTCGTCGCACTACGCCCGCATCTGCCCGATCGAGACGCCGGAAGGACAAAACATCGGACTCATCACGTCTCTTGCGTGCTACGCCGGGGTGAACAAGTTCGGGTTCCTCGTGGCTCCGTACCGAAAGGTTGTGAAGGGAAAGGTCACGGATCAGATCGACTACCTCATGGCCGATGACGAAGAGGGCCTGAAGATCGCGCCGGCGACGGCGACGGTCAGTGCGGCCGGCAAGCTTCTTGGTGAACGGATCGAGGTCCGGACTGGGCGCGAGGAAGTGCTCCTCGTCCGGCCAGACGAGGTGGACTACGTCGGGGTTTCGCCCCGCGCTCTCGTGGGAATCTCGTCGGCGCTGATTCCGTTCCTCGAGCACGACGACTCGAACCGTGCCTTGATGGGCGCGAACATGCAGCGGCAGGCCGTGCCGCTCCTGGGACCGGAAGCTCCGCTCGTCGGAACGGGCCTCGAGCGTCAGGCGGCCATGGACTCGGGAATGCTGCTCGTGGCGGACGAGGACGGCGTCGTCACCGAAGTGGACGCGGACCACATCGCCGTGGGGAAAAAGGGGAAGACGGGGAAAGCTGCGAAAAAGCGAACGTACACGCTGGTCAGCTTCGAGCGGTCGAACCAGGACACCATTCTGCACCAGCGCCCCGTCGTGGAAGAGGGCGACGCGGTCAAGGTCGGTGACCTCCTCGCCGACGGCCCTTCGAGCGACTTCGGAGAGTTGGCGCTCGGGCGCAACCTGCTCGTCGCGATCATGCCGTTCGAGGGGTACAACTACGAAGACGCTATCGTCGTCAGCGACCGTCTCGTCCGTGAGAACCTGCTCGACTCGATCCACATCGAGGAGTTCGAGGTGAAGGCGGAGGAGACGAAGCTCGGCCCCGAGGAGATCACGGCCGACATTCCCAACATCTCGAAGGAAGATCTCAAGAACCTCGACGAGGACGGCATCGTCCGCGAGGGGACCGTCGTGCGGACAGGGGACATCCTCGTCGGGAAGATCACGCCGCGCGGAGAGTCGGAGCCGACACCGGAGGAGAAAATCTTCCGCTCGATCTTCGGCGAGCGCGCGCGCAACGTGAGGAACACGTCGCTACGCATGCGCCCCGTAGCGGGAACCGCGAAGGTGATCAAGGTCAAGAAGTTCTCGCGCGACCAGGGCGACGAGTTGGACGCTGGAGTCAACGAACTCGTTAAGGTCTTCGTCGCCCAGCGGAAGACGATCTCCATCGGCGACAAGCTCGCCGGTCGCCACGGGAACAAGGGCGTCATCTCCACGGTTCGACCGATGGCCGAGATGCCGTTCCTACCGGACGGAACCCCGGTCGATCTCGTGCTCAATCCGATGGGCGTGCCGTCACGCATGAACCTCGGGCAAATCTTCGAAGCGAACCTCGGCTGGCTCGCACACTTGAGGGGCGAGCTCGTCGCGAGCCCGATCTTCGATGGGGCGAAGGAAGACGAGATCCTTGACGCGCTTCGCGAGGAACGGGAAAGGGCGGGCCTCGCCGACGGCGACGACCACGACGGGAAGGTTACCCTGCGGGACGGCCGGACCGGAGAGCCGTTCGCGCGGCCGATCACCGTCGGACACATGTACATCCTGAAGCTGGAGCACATCGCCGACGAGAAGATCCACGCCCGATCGACGGGGCCGTACGCGCTCATCACCCAGCAGCCGCTGGGGGGCAAGGCGCAGTTCGGCGGCCAGCGCCTCGGCGAGATGGAGGTCTGGGCGCTGGAGGCGTATGGGGCGTCGGCGCTGCTTCAGGAGATGCTGACCGTGAAGTCCGACGACACACGCGGGCGCATCCAGTTGTACAAGGCGATCCTGAAGGGCGAGGAGTTCCCGAAGCCGGGGCTTCCGGAGTCGTTCAAGGTCCTGTTGCGCGAGCTGCGGAGCCTTGGTCTCTACCCGCGCGTGTACGACCGCAGTGGATACGAAGTCGACATCACATAGTCCGGACGGGGAGGAGCGGGCGGCGGGATTCGTCGTCTTCCGCGAGGCGGACGACGGACGGGTCTACCTGATCCTCCTCCACCGGAACGGAAGCCACTGGGGGTTCCCGAAGGGGAGGATCGAGCCCGGCGAAAGCCCGGCGGAGGCTGCGTTGCGTGAGATCGGCGAAGAGACAGGAATCTCCGACGTGGCATCGGTGCCAGGGTTCGCGGTGCGGAGCCGCTATCGTGTGGTTCGCGGAGGGCGAAGCCTTGAGAAGACCGTCGACTACTTCCTCGGACAAACCAACGTGTCCTCCGTGCGGATCTCGAGCGAGCACGACCAAGCCGAGTGGCTCGACCTCGATCGAGCTCGGGCGAAGCTAACCCACGCGGAGAGCCGCCGAGTCCTCGACGAGGCCGACGCGTTCCTCGAGGCGCGGCGGAGCGAAGACCCTGGAGCGCACCGGGCGAAGGAGTAGGCCATGCAGGACGAGTCGGTCCGGGGGTTCGTGGAGCGTCGTGCGGAAGGTCAGGAGCGGCTGCTCAAAGCGGCGAATCTTCCCATGCGCCGCTTCTTTGCGCTGGACAGCGATGCCTACGCCGAGGGCGCTCTCTCGCGGAAAGAGAAGGAACTCCTCGGGCTCGTCGCCTCGATCGTCCTCCGCTGCGACGACTGCATCCGCTACCACTTGCATCAAGCCCACGGTGTCGGGGTGTCCCGCGAGGAGATCGTGGAGGCGCTGACCGTCGCGCTGGTCGCGGGGGGATCTGTCGTCATCCCGAACCTGCGCCGCGCATTCACCTTCCTTGACGATCTCGAGATCGCGGGGAAGGGAGAGCGGTTGGACCTCGGAGTCTGAATTCACAAGTCGGAGCGTGGAGGTGTCTTCGATGGGGAAGCTAACGTTCGTCGACAAAGCCCTCGCGGACCTGCGTGAGAAAGGGCTCTACAACACGATTCGCACCATCGAGAGTTCTGTCGGCGCGTGGGTGCAGATCGATGGTCGGCGGGCCCTGAACCTGTGCTCGAACAACTACCTCGGCTTTGCTGACGATCAGCGGCTGCGAGACGCGGCGAAGCGAGCGATCGACGAGTACGGCGTCGGCCCGGGCGCGGTCCGCTCGATCGCCGGGACGATGAGCCTTCACGTTGAGCTGGAGCGGCGAATTGCGCGATTCAAGGGGACCGAGGCCGCGCTCTCCGTCCAGTCCGGCCTGAACACGAACCTCTCCGTGCTTCCACTTCTCTTGGACAAGGACGACGTCGTCTTCACGGACGAGCTCAATCATGCGTCGATCATCGACGGTGTGCGCCTGACGAAGGCAACGCGCGTGATCTACCCGCACCGTGACACGGAAACACTCGGGAAGTTGCTTGAGGAGAATCGAGCGGTCGCGAAGAAGTTGATCGTGACGGACGGTGTGTTCTCGATGGACGGAGACCTCGCTCCGCTTCCGAAGATCGTCGATCTGGCCGACGCGTACGAGGCGAGCGTCATGGTC
>JBDKUT010000059.1:0-5411 GCA_039679545.1 Thermotogota bacterium | reverse complement strand
TCTGGAGCTGCACCTCAAGGCCTACCTTGTCGCCACAGGCGCCAAGGCCCCTGTTACACACGACCTCAGCAAGCTCCTCGAACAGTGCCGAGGGGACAGGCACACCTTTCCCATAGTGTTCCACTTCCGGCCTGCAGTGCTGGAAGCACTCAAAACAAGTGCCGGCGACCGCATGCATGAGCGCCTGAGCAGCGATGACTTCAGGCACTTCTGCCAGTACAGCGGGCTGTACTACGGGGCCTACGCTCAGGGGGACCTGAAGTACTTGGGCACCGGTGTGAAGCGCCCCTTGCAGTGCATCAGCAGCATCTACCCATACCAGGCGGCCGCACTGATGCTCGAGCTGCTTGATCCGATAAGGCTGGCAGTCGGCTATGGGCCGTCAGCAGGGGAGGCGATTCGCGAGCAGCTGCAGCGGGTGCCGCACATCCCTGATCCCGCGGCGAATCTCCTCGCAGAGTATGAACTCCGCAGAGAAGACGAGAGACGCAGAACCCGAGAGTCGCCGCGGGAGACGAGGGGATAGGTCCTGCAGTGACGCGTGTTTGGGGCGTCGGGTGTCAGGTCTCGCAATCGCGCACGGCAAGAGGGCTCGCCGAGCCGCCACGCGTGAGCCAGGGCCCTATGACTCGACGTCCGGATGAAGAGAAGAGGGCCAACCCTCATGAACGTCGGCCCTCGCATACAGATCTAGTCCACAGCGGCTAATAGGCCCTGGCAAAGTAGGCTCGCCACACGCGGGCTTCCCGCATACTGCACAGACCTTGCCCTTCTGGTCCGACTCGTCATTCAGATCAAGTGGATAGCAGCGGCTCGTAGCCGGCGACATGGGATGTCGCTAGGAAGAACAGCAGAGCTGTTCTTCTGCCAAGGTATCGCGAGGGCTAGTAAGCCCTCGCGAAGTAGGCACGCCCAAAGGCAGGTTTCCCGCAAACGGCACATGTCTTTCCCGGCGGGTTCCATGTGCTGTTTGCGTCGAGAGGAAAGCATCTTGAGGTTGCCTTTGTGTCTTCCTTGATCTTATCCTCGCACTCGCGGGTGCCGCAGTGGTAGATGAGGGCCCAGCCGTCTTCGACAATCTTCTTGAGCTCGTCGTAGTTCGCGGCTTCGTGCAGGTTCTCGTCCCTGAATCGCCGAGCCGAATCCAGCATGTCGTGCTGGATTCGAGTAAGCAGATCACGGATGTGATCTGCGGCGCCCTCAGCTGCGATGGGGCTCTTGCCCTCTTTGCCGGCGACGTCGCGGCGACAAGCGATCACCGAGCGGCCAGCCACATCTCGCGGTCCGATCTCGAGCCGGACGGGGACGCCGCGCATCTCCCAGTCGTTGAAGCGGAAGCCGGGCGAGAGGCCTTCGCGCGCGTCGAGTTGGACGCGGATCTCGGCGGCGTCGAGCTGTGTCTTCACTTCTTCGGCGAACGCGAAGACAGAGGCCTTCTCCTCATCCGTTTTCCAGATCGGCACGATGATGACCTGAATCGGCGCGATGGCCGGAGGCAGGCGCAGGCCCTTGTCGTCGCCGTGGGTCATGACGACGGCGCCGACGGTGCGCGTGGTCATCCCCCACGACGTGGTCCACACGAGCTGGAGTTCGTTCTTCTCGTCGAGGAACTGGATGTTGAACGCCTTGGCGAAGTTCTGGCCGAGGAAGTGCGACGTGGCGCCTTGGAGGGCCCACTTGTTTCCCATCATCGACTCGATGGTGTAGGTGTCGTCCGCGCCGGCGAACTTCTCCTGGGGGCTCTTGCGGCCCTTGATGACCGGAACGGCGCACACCTTCTCCGACACCTCGGCGTAGATGTCGAGGATCTTCAGCGTCTCTTCGATGGCTTCCTCGCGCGTGGCGTGGGCGGTGTGGCCTTCCTGCCACAGGAACTCCGTCGTGCGGAGGAAGAGGCGGGGGCGCATCTCCCAGCGGACGACGTTGGCCCACTGGTTGATGAGCATCGGCAGGTCGCGGTAGGACTGGATCCAGCGCGCGTAGGCCTCGCCGAACAGGGTCTCGGAGGTGGGGCGGACGACGAGCGGCTCTTCGAGCTTGCTTCCGCCGCCGTGGGTCACGATGGCGAGTTCCGGCTTGAACCCCTCCACGTGTTCGGCCTCTTTCTCGATGAAGCTCATGGGGATGAACAGCGGGAAGTAGGCGTTCCTGTGCCCGGTCGCCTTGAAGCGGCGGTCCAGGGCGGTCTTGATGCTTTCCCACAGCTCGTAGCCGTAGGGCTTGATGATCATGCAGCCGCGAACGGGCGCGTAGTCGGCCAACTCGGCCTGCTGCACGACGTCGGTGTACCAGCGAGAGTAATCCTCGCTCCGAGGGGTAACACCCCTAGGGGTCACGCCTTGCGTTGCCATGATGCCCTCCCTCCTTTTGTGATGTGGATTACAAACGGGCGCCTCGGGTGCCGAGACGCCCGCTGTTCGACGTTCAGTGTACGGGCCGGCGCGAACGAGATCCAGAACAGGCCCGGTCGGTGCTGCTGGCCTCGGAGGCTAGCAGCGCGATGCACCTCTTGCATTCGGGCGCGACGCAACCTACGGTGAGATAGAGGTTTCCTGGGACGAGTCCTGCGGGACCAGGAGAGGAGGTCGACATGCTGCCGTTCAAGAAGATCCTCTGTCCGACGGACTTCAGCGAGCCCGCGTGCCGAGCGATCATCGCGGCGGGCGAGGTCGCCGAGCACTTTAAAGCCGAGCTTATCCTGATCCACGTCGTCGGCGTGATCCCTGTGCTTGAGAGCCCGACCGGTGCGCCGGGCTTTGACATCGCCACCTACCAGGCCGAGTTGATGAAGAGCGCGCAGCGCTCGCTCGACGAGCGGCGGGCGCTCCGGATTCCCGCTTCGGTCGCGACGCGCACGGTGGTCACGCTGGGTGACGCGGCGCACGAGATCGCGCGGGTCGCCGAGGAGGAGGACGTCGATCTCATCGTGGTCGCGAGCCACGGGGCAAGCGGCTGGCGGCAGCGCCTGTTCGGCTCGGTGGCGGAGAAGATCGTCCGCATCGCCCACTGCTCCGTCCTGACGATCCGCTGTTCCGATCCGGCCGCCTGATCGTCTCGGCGGCGAGCGGTCACTGCTCCCCTCTCGGGTTGGGAAGTATGTCCACCAAGCGCCGGGAGCGCGGGTCACCCTCCCCAGGGGCCGGTGCGCTGACTGGTGCTTCCAAAGGCCGATACGCTCTGCCCCATGAACAGACGTGGCTACATCGCGCTCACGATCCTTGTCCTTGCGGCCGCTACGGCGGTCGCGCTCGTTCTTGTGCTCCATCGTCCATCTTCGACCCCGGGGGGCCGCTCGTCGGCGAAGTACGTCATCGCGCTCGACGCCGGGCATGGGGGCAAGGATCCGGGCGGTGTGGTCGGCGACGTACTCGAGAAGACCGTCAACCTCGCGATCGTGAAGAGGGTTCAGGCTCAGATGGAGTCAGATCCTGAGATGCGGCCCTACATGACGCGAACGGTCGATCTCTACATTCCTCTTGAAGATCGGATTCGACGCGCGGAAGAGGCAAAGGCGTCGATCTACCTGACCATCCACGTGAACTCGTTCGACCTCCCCGAGGTCGTCGGCATGGAGACGTGGGTCGACTCGACCCGCAAGGACGCGGACCCAAGCTGGGTGCTCGCGTCGATGGTCCTCGAGAGCGTCAGCGCGGCGACGGGCGGCCGGAACCGCGGCGTTCGGTCGCAGGAGCTGTATCTTCAGAGGACGAAGATGCCGGCGATCGCCGTCGAGGTCGGGTACATCACGAATCCGAACGAGCGGGCGCTCCTTTCGGACCCGGTCTATCAGGACAAGATTGCGCTTGGGATCCTGAACGGCTTGCACAAGTTCATCGACTACCTCGAAGACGAGCAGGCCCCAGTCGCCCCCGCGTCATCGGCCAAGGCACCGTCGACGTCGAAGAAGCCTTAGGGTTACCGGCGGGAGGCCAAGGGGCGCTGCCTAGCGCGGATTCCAGACGAGGTCCGGGATGCGGCGCAGCACCATGCGACGGAACTGGTACTGCGGGTAACCGAGCACCAGGCATACCTGAGGCACGCGACCTTCGGGGAGAGATGCCGCGCGTCGGAGTTTGCGGCTTCGCGCGAGCGGAAGCTGGAAGAGCCCGATCTGACAGGTCGCAAGACCGCGGCGCTCTGCGGCGAGGATGAGGTTGTAGGTGGCGTAGATCGCGTCGTCCCGGCTGAAGGGGCTCCGCGGCTTTGTGTGGCCGATCAAGAGCACCGGGGCGCGGTAGAAGATCGGATCGACGCCGTCCCGCGCGTGATCGGCGAGCGATTGGGCACCGGCGAGGCTTCTCCAAGCGGCTTGGGTGGCCTCTCGTCCGAGAAGGAGCCTCATCGCGAAGCGGACGATCGGGTTCCGCGCCCAGCCGGCCCAGCGGAGAAGCGTCCGAACGGTCGTCTCGGAGAGCTCGGCGACGCGAGTGCGGTCGTCGATCGCGATCCAATCGAGGCCTTGGTTGTTGCTTGCCGTCGGCGCCCAGCGGCCGATGCTGACCAGCTCGCGAACCAAGTCGCGCGACACGTCCCGGTCGGAGAAGGTTCGGTTGGAGCGACGCGAGCGGAAGAGGCTGACGAGATCATCGAGCGGAGGCAGGTGACGCTCGTCGATTGGCGGGCACTTGTCGAGCGGGAAATCGTCGTGGTCGATGGCGTCGACCGGGCACACCGACACGCACTGTCCGCAGCCCCAGCAAGCCTCCGGCCGGGCGGCGACCGCGGCGCGCGAGCCGATGTCGTACACCCGCGCGCTGACGCACACGTTGGCGCACGCGCCGCACAAGATGCATGCCTTGTCGTCGACGGTAATCTTGCTCATTCGCTCTTCCTGACCTCGCCTCGTTACTGTAGCCGCCGCCCCCTGTGGCAAGCGTGACGCGGGGAGCGTAGGGATGGGACGAAGGGACGTTCCTTGGGGGTCCCCTGTCCTCCTGCACGCGACGGGGCGGAGTAGCGTAGACGTATGGAACCGGACGACTTCGTGGATCGACTCTTGTCGCAGGCCTCGCTCGACGCCGTCGACTTTGCGAGCGACGTGGAGCGCATCCTCGCGGAAGAGGTCATGTTCCTCCGCCACGAACTCGAGACCTGCCGGCGGGAGGCCATCGTCGGATCGCACACGGTGATCGCGGGACTGTACGCGCGAATCGCCGACAAGGACGCCCGCATCGCGTCGCTCGAAGACCAGGTTGCTTTCCTGCGCGGTCGCTTCTCTGCCTAGGTGGCTTGAAAGCCCGCGCGGCGTAACGTAGCGTTTCCCCGATATGGCAAGCCTCGATGTGTTGCATCACTTGGCGCGGGCCCAGGAGGAGCGCGCGGACCTCGAACGGCAGCTTTCGGACCCCAGCGCGTACGCGCGCCCGGACTACCGCGAGATCTCCCAGCGCTACGCGCGGCTGGGCGAGCTG
>JBDKUT010000058.1:0-8622 GCA_039679545.1 Thermotogota bacterium | reverse complement strand
GGTCGTCTCGCGCCGCTTCAGGTACTCCTCGAACGTGAGCGACGAACGCGAGTCGGCGAGCGACTCCTTGACCTTCGCGATCTCCTCATCGAGGAGTTCGGTCACGAATACCTCCGGCAGCGGGATCACGGCCTTCGTCACGAGCGTGTCGACCAACTGTGCCTCGAGAGCCCGACGGCGCAACTCACTTCGACTTTGGTTCAGTCGCGCGCGGATGTCGTCCTTGAGCGCACCGAGTCCGTCGAATCCGGCATCCTTCGCCAGCTCGTCGTCAACCGCCGGCATGATGACCTGGCGCAGGCCGCGGACCTCGAGTGAGGTTTGGATCCGCTTCCCTTCCGAGATCTCGGCGTCGATCGCCACGGTCTCACCGACGTGCTTCCCGACAAGCTTGCCGGTCACGGGGTTGGCCGATTCGGCCCGCGTGTCCCACTCCTGGCCCTTCTCGCGAACTCGGACGACATCGCCGTCGACGACTTCGTCGCCCTCCTTCTCGCCGAGGGTGGCGAACTGGCCGCGAACCTCCTCGAGCGCGCGATCGACGTCGCCGTCCGACACCTCGGGGAGCGCCGGGATCGTGACCTCGAGCCCGCGGTACGTCGGCAACTCCACAGTTGGGAGTACGGCAAAGGATGCCGTAAAGACGAGCCCTTGGGTCTCGTCGTAGGCCACTTCATCGACGCGGGGAACGGAGACCGGGTCGAGATCGAGGCTCTTCAGGGCAAGCGGCACATGCTTGCGCTCCAGATCCTCTTTCGCCTCGACGACGAACGAGTCCCGCCCGAACCGGGATTCCAAGTACTCCCGTGGGACGTGGCCGCGCCGGAACCCCGGCACGTGGACCTCCCGCGCGTAGCGGCTGTAGACGGACTCAACTTGTTGTTCGACGTCGGCGTGCGGGACGGCGATCTGGATGGTTGCCTGCGTCGCCTCGCGCGTCTTGATCTCATACTGCGTGCTGCTCGTCATTCGTATCGTTTTCCTTATCCTTCGATTCGTTGCGGGAGTATACGCGCCCCTAACCCGACGATCAAGGAAACGCTGACGAGATGGGCGCTAGGCGAATAGATTCACCACCGTAACCCAGCGCGGCCCGAGGAGCCAGCCGGCGGCGGGGAGGACCCACTGGAACACGAGATCGATCCCGCCGAGGAAGACGACGGCGAGGAGGACGAAGAAGCCGTAGCGCTCGGCCGCGACCATGAACCGTCGGCCCGCGGGGGGCAGGAAGTAGGTCACGACGCGAGAGCCGTCGAGAGGCGGAATCGGGATCAGGTTAAACGCGGCGAGGATGATGTTGTACACGACGAACACGCCGAGGAGGAAGAAGAGGGCTCGCGCGGCATAGCCGGCGAACCCGACCGAGCTGAACAGCACTTCGTTGGGGACGGCGGGAAGGAGAAGCCTTCCCACGGCGGTCGCGCAGACCGCGAGGGCGAGGTTCGTGCCCGGACCGGCGACAGCAACGAACAGCATGCCGCGGAATGGATTTCGGAAGTAGTTCGGGTTGATCGGCACCGGCTTCGCCCAGCCGATCAACGGGAGCATCGCCCCCGGAGTGAGCCAGTTGAAGATGGCGAGCGCGATGGGGACGAGGAGCGTTCCGATGGGATCGATGTGAGCGAGTGGGTTGATGCTCAGGCGCCCCTTCGCTCGAGCCGTCGGATCGCCGAGTCGAGCGGCCACGTAGCCGTGCGCGACCTCGTGCAGCACGATCGCCATGAACAGGGCGATCAGCGACAGGACGACTCGCAATACGGCATCGACGGTCATTCGTCCTCCTCCAGGCGGACCGTGAGTGTACTCTCGCGGTTGACGATTGCCAGGCCGGCAGGCGCGTTCTTCGGCTTTCGGACGTGCTTCACCTTGGTCACCGTCACCTGAACGTTCCGGCCGCGTTCGGCCTTCGAGTGGCGAGCGGCGAGGCGCGCCGCTTCCAGAAGCACCGACTCGGGGACCTCGCCTCCGTCCCGGCAGCGGACGACGACGTGAGAGCCGGCGACGTCGCGGGCGTGGAGCCAGGCATCCTCGGGGTGAGCGTCGCGTAGCAGCTGGTCGTTCTGCGTCGCGCTTCGGCCGACCCACACCGTGTACCCCTCGATTTCGAAGCGTCGCGGCGCTGAACGTGGTTCCTGCCGAGGCTTCGGGGAACGTCGTCCCACGTCAAGAAGGGCAAGAGCCTTCGCTGACGGCTCGTCGTCGCCCTCGACGGCGGAGAGCGCTTCCTCGAGCAGCCGGATCTCGCCTTCGAGTCGGGCAAGCCGCAGCGTCACGCTCGGGCGCCCGCGGTCGAGTCTTCTCGCCTGCTTGTAGAACCGCTGGGCGTTCTCCCGCGCGCCGAGCGCGGGATCGAGCGGAATGGAGGTAGGTTCGCCGGTGACGGGGTCCGGAATGACGGCGTGGATCGTCCCTGCCCCGAGATCGGCAACGTGAAGCGTGAGCAGGTTGGCCCGGTGCCGCAGATCGGCCGCGCGGTCGGCGTCGGCAAGCCATGCGCGGAGCTTCACCGCCGTCCGCACCCTGCGTCCGAGCGCGTACTGCACGCGGGCCCGGGCCGTTCGTTCCTCGGCGCCCTGTGCGCTCCGGTCCTGCTCGGCGCCTCCGCTTGTGTCGAGGGCCTCCGAGAAGGTCGGGACCCGGGTCGCCTCGCACGGGGGCGGGTAGAACGTGGCCCGCTTCCCATCGACGCTGACGTAGGGATCCGGCTTGTGGGTGTACGCCACCACGGCGCGCAGCGCCTCGACGATCTCGACGGCGAAGTCGGAAGAGGGACCCGCGGCCCGCGCGAACGCGACCACGTCTTCGGCCGTCGCGCGGCCGACGCCGTCGACCGATCTCACGAGGGCCCGTTCCGCGTTCGGCTCGCCGCTTGGCGCGTGTAGAACGGGGCGTAGCGCATCCGCCGTCGCGGTAACCGGATCGAGCTTGGCTTGAGGCTCGAGCGGCTCGTAGGTCATCCCCGGGACGAGGCGCAGGCTCTTCCGCTCGTAGCCCACGATGCGCTCCCCCTCGAGGAGGATGAGGCCGCCCTGCGTTCCGGTCAACTCGGCGACCAGTCGATACGAGCGCAGCTCGACCCCGTCGAACCGCTCGACCTCGAAGGTCACGACGCGCTCCCAGCCGAGCTGGTGGACCGCGCGGATCTTCCCGCCGCGCAGGTGCTTGCGCAGGAGCATCACGAAGGCGCCCGGCTTCTGCGGGTTCGGAAGGCGCAGCCGGGAACGGTGAAGGAGCGCCCGCTGGGGAGAGACGAGGACGGTGTGGTTTCCGCCCGCGAACACTCCGATCAGGAAGAGCGACGGAACCGGCTCGTGGATCGACCGAATGAGCCCCCCCTCGATCGTCGGGCGAAGCTCGGTGAGCGAAGCGGCGATCGCGAGACCGTCCATGGAACCTCCAGTTGAAGAACCCCGTTACCTATGGCTATAATCCGCGATTGTACTGCCGGCGTAGCTCAGTGGTAGAGCAATGGTTTCGTAAACCATCGGTCGGAGGTTCGACTCCTCTCGCCGGCTCATGGGTGTTGTTCCGCGCTGTCTTCTGGAGCTTTGCGCATATTCCCTCTTGTCATCAGGCTCCCGTCCGGCCGGCACGCCGCTGAAGTCGCTCTTGGAGTGGCCCGCCCGGTGTGACGTTCTGATACATCCCTGGCCTCCTCAACACTGTCTGGCGTTCCGAGAGCCGCGAGCACGATGCCGCTCCTTCGTACCTGTGCTCCTGCACGCTCATGCGGCAGGGGTTTCATCGCCCTGATCTATGTGAGTATGCTGCATCCGGCGGATCTCTCTGCTCGGGCATGCTGTGGACCCAGAGCAGGCCAAGATGACCGCCGGCACGAATCTGCGCGCTTGCGCGAAGCTCCGTGCCCACAGGGGAGGAAGAGGGCTGTGAGAAGGCGTTCTGCTGTACTGGGCCTGGTCTTGATGGCGTTCCTGGCCGCCGGCGCATGTGACGTGGTCAATCAGCCGCCGGTCGCGGACTTCGCATGCTCGTCGTGCTCGGGGACGTCTCCCCTGACGGTCTCCCTGGATGCATCGGCTTCGGTGGACCCCGACGGAACGATCGTCGAGTACTCATGGGATCTGGGCAACGGATCGTATGCGAGCGGCCCTCTCGTTACGCAGACGTACTCGGCGACCGCCTACGCGTCCTATGTGGTCACCCTCGTGGTGACCGACGATCGGGGCGCGAGTGCCTCGACCAGCTGCGTCGTTCGAGTCAGTGCCGACGTCTTTCCCCCGTGCGACTGCTCCAGCCCCGACGTGAACTGCGACGACTTCCCGACTCAGAGACGGGCACAGGCCTGCCATGACTACTGCAAGGAGCAGGGCCTCGGGGACATCTTTGAGCTTGACGGAGACGGCGACGGAGCCGCGTGCGAGTCGCTGCCGTGAGGGAGCGCTCGGTACGCGGCGTGTGTGTGCCGTTCTTGCGCAATCTCTCTCGCGTTGGAAGAACGGAGAGGCGCTCAGGGTGCCGCCTGGATGTGCCCCATCTGGCCATTGTGCCCAGCTTGTGACGGCACCGTCGTCGAAGTGAACGGAGTCGTAGGCGTGCTGGTAGCGATGGTCGATTCCGTCGCGTCGCTGCGTCGACACGCGGCTCCGGCCTGTCGCGCCGTCCGCCTCGTCGACGCTGTCCGGCCTTCCGAGGGCTGCGACCACCACTTCCTCGGACATCCTGACTTCCACGCCGCGAGGGACGACGGCGGTCCGAGATTGGTCGGACTGGGAGCCGGCTGTGCCTCTGGATGTGCGATGGCGGAGCATGTTGACGCCGTGGAAGAGGCATCGGAGCTTGCAATCGTGCACTTGAAATGCATAATTGCATGCAAGTGATCGGAGATGCCGGCGGGATACGTTCATCGAAGCCTTGAGACCGCCTTGAAGCAGGCCGCTGCGGAGTTCCCCGTCGTGACCTTGGTCGGCCCGCGTCAGTCCGGGAAGACGACTCTCCTGCAACATCTATTCTCGCCGAGTCACCGGTACGTGTCCCTGGAGGCCCCCGATGTGCGCGCTGCCGCGGCCGCCGATCCCCGTGGCTTCCTCGCAGCCTACGCCCCTCCCGCGATCCTCGACGAGATTCAGCACGCTCCGCAGCTGCTTCCCTACGTCAAAGAGAAGGTTGATGCGGAGCGCTCGAAGCGCGGGCAGTACCTCCTTACGGGATCGCAGAACCTGCTCCTGATGGAAACCGTCACCGAGTCGCTTGCCGGCCGGACCGCCGTGCTCCGCCTGCTTCCTCTTTCGCATCGCGAGGCCAGAGGGCATCCCGATGCACGTCTTCCGTGGGAGGGTGAGAGCCCAAGGCCTGTCGCACGGAGCGCCCCCGGTGAGCTGTGGGAGGCTTTCCTCCGCGGCGGATACCCTGAACTCGTCACGAACCCGCGTCGGGATGCCCGTCTCTGGCACGGAAGCTACATCCAGACATACCTCGAGCGCGACGTGCGCTTGCTCCGCCAGGTGGGTGACCTGTCGCTCTTCCAGAACTTCCTTCATGCCCTGGCGGCGCGAAGCGCGAGCCTCCTCAACCTCACGGAGCTCGCTCGCGACCTGGGTGTCGCCGTCAACACCGCCAAGGCGTGGCTCTCCGTGCTTGAGGCGAGCTTCCAGGTGATCGTCCTTCGGCCGTACTTCGCGAACGTGAGCAAACGACTTGTGAAGACACCGAAGGTCTACTTCACGGACGTGGGGACACTCTGCTATCTATCCGGGCTTCGGGACCCCGAGCATGCCGCCGCCGGCCCAATGGGTGGTGCGATCCTCGAAACAGCCGTCGTGTCGGAAGTCGAGAAGGCATACGTTCACCGCGGCGAGGTTCCTCGGCTCTGGTTCTGGCGCAGCTCGGCGGGGACGGAGGTCGATCTGCTCGTCGAGACCGATCGAGCGTTGATCCCGATCGAGGTGAAGCTCTCGGGAACGCCCCGCCCCGCCATGGCGGCGGGCATCGCGCGACTGCGCAGCGACCTGGGCTCTCGAGTGGGGCCGGGATACGTCGTCCATCCGGGAGACGTCACGCTGCCCATCGCTCCTGGCGTGACGGCTTTGCCTTTCGGCTCGCTGTAGCCGGGGAGAGCAGCCCGGTAGCCGCCGTGTCTTGGCGGCTTGCCTTCTATTCCGTCCAGCTCGTGACGACACCGTCGTCGAAGTGGACAGACTCGTAGGGGTGCTTGTAGCGATGGTCGATCCCGTCGCGCCGCTGGGTCCAGACGCTGCCGTACTTGGACTTCCTGTAAACCCACTCTTCATGGCTTCCAGACACGTCGGCGGTCTCGATAACGTTGTCCGGGGTTCCGAGAGCCGCGAGCACCATCTCCTTCGACATCCCGAGCTCGAGGGTGCCGGCGGCGATCTTGTCCCAGGGCCAATCCGAATTTGCGGCTCTGGTCGCGTCGAGGCTTGCCGCAATGGCGGCCTCGCCGGGCGCTGCAACGGCGTGCGAAAGCGTAGAGCTGACAAACAGCATAAGAACGGGCAATGCGATCAGGACGAGGATGAGCCACGGATGGTTGTTCATGATACCGCTCCTCCTGAAGGACCATCCTACCGGTTCCCGGCGTCTTCTGCCCGGCCGGTCTCGCCGGCTGCTTCGATGTACCGGTCGACGAGCTTCTCAAGAATCGGCAGCGGCACGCTTCCTTGGGAGAGGACGGCGCGGTGGAACTCGCGGAGGTCGAAGCGCTCGCCGAGCGCTGTCCGGGCTTTGTCACGAAGGCGGAGGATCTCGAGGAGCCCGATCGTGTAGCTTGATGCCCAGCCTGGACGTCCGATGTACGTGTCCATAACGGCGTAGCCGGGCAGCTCGAGGCCGGTGATCCGCTCGAGGTATTGACCGGCTTCGATGTGGGACCAGCCCTGGTCGTGAATGCCGGCGTCGATGACGAGGCGGCACGCCCTCACGAGCTCGCCTTCCAGCTGGGCCAATCGGTAGAGCGGCGAGCGGTCGCCGTAGAGGCCGAGTTCCCAGGCGAGGCGTTCGGAGTACATCGCCCAACCCTCGACGTACGCAGTGTGTCGCTCGACGCGTCGCATGAGCGGGAGGTCCAGGCCCTGGGCGACGCTCATCTGAAGGAAGTGGCCGGGAATCCCTTCGTGGTAGACGATCAGGGGCGTGCGGCCGTAGTCGGCCGTCGGCGTGCCGAGGCCGATCGAGAAATAGCCGGGCCGCGAGCCATCGAGGGCGGGCGGGGTGCAGGAGTTGCCGTAGCCTTGGGGATCGGGCCGGATCTCCATCTCGGTCGACGGCCAGAGGTCGATGACCTTCTTCGTCGCCGTCGCGGCGTCCGCGGCCAGAGTGCGAACGACTGACAAGTACGCCTCTTGGCTCTCCGGCGTGGAGAGGTCGTAGTTCCTGCGGCTGTACTCGGGAAGGCGCATGAGTTCTTGGTAGTTCGAGAGTTCGGGGTGTCCTAACTCGGCGAGGATCGTGTGCGTCTCCGCGAGGACCCGGTCGACTTCGGCTTGGCCGATGCGGCGGAGGTCGTCGGCGGTCAGCGGGAGTGTGGTCGCTTGACGCAACGAGTACTCGAAGAACGCCTTCCCGTTTGGGAGGGCAGTCGCTCCGCCCACTTCGGGGGATCGGGGGAGGACGTCGTCGAGGGCGACGAGCATGCTCCAGAGCGCTGGAATGACCTCATCTTTCGTCACGGCCTTTGCCTGTGCGAGGACGGCGTCCCGCGCCTCGGACGACTCCCAGGCTCGGCTCTCCAACCGCGCGGCGATTGACTGGAAGACGGGTGCGTTCTCAACGTCGACTTCGGTCGCATCCGACGGGCGACCTCCCTCCTCGAGGCCAAGCAGTCCTTCGATCGTGGCGATCGCGTCCTCGACCATGAACTGAGGGGCGAGGATGCCGGCCTTCTCGCGATAGGCGAGCCCGTCGATCTGTTGACGGTAGTAGCGGCGGAACTGCGACAGGCGTGACAGGTAGTCCTCGACGTCTTCATCCGTCGTAACGGGCCAGATCGCCTCGATGTCGTACAGACGGTCGATCGTCGCGGTGACCGGGTCGTAGTTGTGGAACGCGAACGACTCGCCGTCGAGCTTCGTGGCCAACCAGTTCTCGTACAAGTCGTAGTTCAGCTGGGAGGCGGGGGCAAGAGCGTCGCGCGGATGGCTTCGGAGTTCGGTGAGCGTGCGGCGAACGAGTTGGTAGGTCTCCCGCACGTACTCGACCGATACGTCATCGAGGGTGTCGTCCCGAACGCCGAAGATCGCAGAAAGACCTTCGTAAGTGACGTTCAGGGGACTTCGGAGCGCGATGGCTCGGTAGGACGAGTGCAGGAACGATTCGACCGACCACGCGACGGTCGACTGAGGCGCGCTTGCCGAAGCCTGAGGCTTGGATGGGGTGCGAGCCTCCGGCTTGCCGGTCTCGGGAATCGAGCGCTGGCACCCGGCGAGGAGCACCAAGAGGGCAACAAGAGCGCACCACACGCCAATCCAACGACGGGAACCCATAGGTTCTCCTTCAGTTCGCGAGTCCGCCCGTACGCTGCGCGACCCGTCCCGTCGTCGGTCGCACGGATCTGTGCTGTGCCATCCAGCGGCGTGATTCCCTTCGGTCGAATCTTAGTGGACATTACCTTTGTGGGCCAGAGGCCGTGTCGGCTAGGTTACGTCG
>JBDKUT010000057.1:0-2397 GCA_039679545.1 Thermotogota bacterium | reverse complement strand
AGGGCTGGGGTTTCATCGAGGTCGACGACAAGAGGAACACGCGCGTCAGGCGAGCTTCGTCGATGTTCGACCCCGACCTGAGATGCGAGATTTCTGTCCTCCTGTCGTTGCTCCGGAGGCTCAAGTGCCCGAAGGGACTGCACGTGGCGATACGTGCCTACCAGCACATGATCAAGAACCCGAAGGCCACGGTGACCTTCGTTCGTACGGAGACGGGGAGAGGCCGCAAGCCGGCTGAGGAGGAGCAAGGATGAAGTACAAAGTGCAATTGGTGAAGGAACCCGAGACTGGCCCCGGCGTGTTCGAGCCGATAACCATCGAGCGCGGTGTCGAAGAATCGGATAATTCTTTCTACGAGTGGCTCAGATCTTCTTTCCCGCGCGAGCTGGCACCCGATACAGAGCCCTACAAATTCGACATCGAGCTGTACAGACCTCCGAAGTCGTTCTTCCCTCTCCTGTGGTGGAACATCAGGATGTTCATCGGTCGGCTCGTCCGCCGCGTGAGGCCGCGTCCGCAGATGATTTTCCACGACTGCTACCCCGTGAGCTTCGAGCCCGCAGTCGACAGGTCCGATTCGGTCGTCACCGTCAAGGAGTTCACGTACAGCGAGCACGCGAAACTGTGAGCCATGGGAACCGGTCTCGATCTTGTGATGATGCTCGACCTCCCGGAGACGGTGAAGTGCCCGGAGTGCAGCGCCGTCGTCCCGACGTTCTTCGACGACTACGACGTCGCCGGAAGCGTCCCGGACGCGAACCCGGACCACGGCGCTTGGATCCTCGAAGTCGACTGCCATGAGTGCGGGCACGTGTGGTGCCTGCGTTACGTCGTCGAGCCGAGGCTCGCGACAGAAGAGGAGGAGTGGTCGTGAAAGCGTGCAGCTTCAGGTTGCGGTTCGCCGAGAACGCAGCGCAGATTCAACCGCCAAAGGACTTCTCGTCACGGGAGGAGGAGGACGAGTTCGTCGGACTGGTCAAGGAGTGCCTCGGCGGCACGGCGATGATCCGCGCGATCATCGAAGCGAAGCAGAAGAAGTCCGGTGTGTCGATTGGCCTCGACACCGACTCGGACGTCGACCGGACCATCTCGTCCCTCGCGCGGAAAGGGATGATCTGGCTCGAGGCCAACGACATCAAGGCAGAGGCGTAGCTTCCCCGCACGGGGAGAAAGGGGTTGACGATGGCAACGCCAGCAGCAGAGTTCCTCAGTTCGTTCAGGTTCGGGACTGAGATCGACGGGAAGGCCGCCGCCCTTTCGATGGTCGGCGAGATCGAGGTGTTCGAGGAGAGGCACGGGAACCGGCGCGTCAAGCCGGTGACCATCTCCTCGGCACCGCAGGTCGGCGGGATCGGCCTCGCTGCTCTGGTCAACTCGAGGAAGCGCCACACGGTCGACATCTTCGAGTTCGACAGGAACGGCGAGTGCGCGAGGCGCCTGCGTCTCTACCAGTGCAAGTTCAAGCGCTACCGGCTCGAGGAGAAGGACGCGACGGGCGGCCCGAACGCAGCTTTCGTCTGCGTCGAACACGCCACGCTCCACCCGCAGAGGATCCGCGTCTTCAAGGGCGAGCGATGATCGAGGACTTGCTCGCCAGGATACGCTTGCTGCGCCGCGGCCAAGGGACCGAAGGGGAGCAAACGGAAGGCCCCTCGCCGGACGACTCAAGCGGGGAGTTCGTCGATTGCAGACCAGGGGGCCTGTCGTTCGGGATGACGGCCAGGGAGGCGGCCAGGGCCCTCTCCGCAGCCTTCGGCTGGCGTTGCTCCTATTGTGGGAGGTTCGCCCACGGAGAACGCTGCTCGAACTGCGGGGCACCGCTAGAAGTCGGCCGAGATGGGTGAGGTGAGGATAACCAGGAAGTGCGTCTGGTGCGGCCAATGGAGGCAGCCGAAGGACGTGCTCCGGCTGGTCGCGGCTGGCGACATCAACGTCTGCGCGAGATGCTTCTTCGGCGACACCTACGACCTCAAGATGTTCGTCGAGCCATGGCTCAAGACGGGTGTCTGGAAGGCAGGAGTCGTCTTCCCGGAGTCGTTGCTCCTGAACATCACCGCGGTGGAAGAGAAGAACGCGGCTACCCCGCCGCACGAGGTCGGAGAGGATGAACCCCCGTGTCGGTGCACAGTCGAAAGCGTAGGACGGTCGTTGAGCGCGGAAGAAGAACTTGTCGTTCGCGCGGTCATCGACGAGCATACCCCTGGGGTGTGCAGGAGATACGACGGGACGGTCCTGTCCCGCAGGAGGAAAGAAGAAGATGATGGTCACGGTGGCTGACATCTTGAAGTTCGCGAGGGAGGATAGGCGCATCAGCGAATTTGCATCGATCTCGCGAATCGACACGCCAGAGCCCGGGCACGTGCGCATCGAGGTGAAAGCGCGCTGGTGGTGGCGCCT
>JBDKUT010000056.1:0-14683 GCA_039679545.1 Thermotogota bacterium | reverse complement strand
CTGTACGTGGACGCGGCGTATGTCCTCGAAGAGGACCTTGGCAACACGCTGGTGTTGTCGGCGGAGTTCTCGCTCGGCGGCCTGCTCGGCGGCGGCGAGGAAGCGCCGGTGGCCCCTGAGGCCCCGGCTCCGGTACCGACGACGATCACCCCGGCGGCCCCCGGCGGCTCCTAGCCTCGGGTCGTCTGAGTTCGAAACATGCGGGGAGCGCGGCACGCCGCGCTCCCCGTTCTCTTTCTCTCGACATCCTTTTCGGGCTGTACGGGGGTTGCGGCTGTGAGGATCGTCCCCGAGAATCGGTAGCGTTCTGCGGAGGTAGCGCCGGCCGGGACGACAGCGCTCGTGAGAGTTCTCACCTCCGCGGGGAAACTCCCTGGGCCGCTATGGAGGGCGCACATGAACCTATCGCGCGCTGTCGCCGAGCGGGCCGTCGCCGAAGCCTACGAGAAGCTCCTCACGCCGATTGAAGTCGACGAACCCGGAGGCGTGGTCCTTGTCTCTTCGCGCGGAGAACAGCTCGCCTCCGCAGCCCGCGGCGTCGCCTCGCTCGATTCGGGAGAGTCGCTCACGCTCCACGCGGCCGTGGACGCGGGGTCGGTGACGAAGATCGTGACCGGTCTGGCCGTGGCGATCCTCGAGGAAGAAGGCGCGCTCTCCCCGGCGACGCGCTTGCGTGATGTTCTCCCGGAGTTCCCGGCGTACGGGGACCCGTTGCGGCTCGAACACCTGCTCTGCCAGGAGAGCGGACTGCGCAACTACTTCGGACTCCTCTACTACCGAGCCGGATGGCATCCGCGCCTCTCACCGTCGCCCGACGAAGTGTTCGAAGCGTTGTGCCGCGTCGGTAGCCTGTCGTTCGAGCCAGGGTCCCAGTACCAGTACTGTGACTCGAACTACTTCCTCCTCGCACGGATCGTCGAGCGCATCACCGGCAAGCGCTTCGGGGTGTTCGCCCAGTCGCGGATCCTCGATCGGCTGGGGATGCGAGACTCGTACTTCACCGATCTGCCGAGTCGCGAGCGCAAGAGGGCCGAAGGCTACGTCAACTACGCGATCGACTTCGAGAGTCCGTACAAGTTGCGAGAGATCGACTCGCCGCGCACAGCGTTCCAGCCGGTGTGCCTCGACTACGACCACGTCGGCGCAGAGGGGTTGTGCACAAGCGCCCACGACCTTGCGCTCCTCGCGAAGCACACCCTGTTCCCGTTGCTTGTCTCGGCCGAGACGATGCGCGAGCGCGTCCTACGAGCGCCGCGCGTGCGAAGCGACGGTTTCGGGTACGGCTATGGGTTGAACGTGGGGACGTACCGCGGAAGACGGTTCATCGGTCATGACGGCAGCATCTGGGGCTACAGCGCGTCCGTCGCCGTGCTCCCCGACGACGAGCTCGAGATCGTCGCCCTCTCGAACCGCGACAACCTCGGCGCGTGGGACCTGCGGGACGCGGTGCTCGACGCGCTCGGGATCGGAGAAGACGGGACCGCCGCGCCGAAGCCGTCGGCCCGCCGCGTGGCGCCTCCGACACGGCCGTGGAAGCACCTCCTGGGCCGATACCTGGACCCTTCGACGCCGGGCTCGCACGTCGAGCTTGTCCAGCGCGAGGGCGGTCCCGCCCTCGTGATCTCGGGCGGACGTCCCGCCGATCTGGATTGGGTTGACTCGACGACGCTGCAAAGCCTTGACGGGGAATGGACGGTCGTCGTCTCCCCCCGCGAAGGAGAGCAACCGTCGATCGGGGTGCGGCGGGCCGGCGGCGCCGCCGGCCGATTCGAGCCGTTCTCCACCGCGAGAGGCCGCGAGGTGTTCCGGGAGTACGAGGGCGAGTACTCCTGCCAGGAACTGGCTACGACGTTCGTCGTGGAGGCGACCGAGAGCGGAATTCGGCTCACGAACCGCGACCCGCGGCGGCCTTCGATGGACCTCGACTACGCCCCGACGGTTCGCGACTACTTCTGGTCCCGCGACCCGTACGTCGACCTGGTCGAGTTGCGCTTCATCCGGAAGAACGACGCCATCCGTTCCTTCGTCTACCGCGGCGGTCGCGAGGACCTTCGCTTCCTGCGGGCGTCGGGCGATGCAGAGAGGTGAGTCGGGCGGTGAGTGATCGCCCTGAGAAAGGATCGGCCGGAGGTCGAACTGTGAACCGGAGGTCGATGGTTGGCTTCTGCGCGGCGCTCTGCGTGCTGGGCACCGCGGCCGTCGGCGCGGGCGGCCCGTTGGTCGACAGCGGGCAGCGGCTCGGGAACGAGGCAAGCTGGGGTGTTGCGCTCGGTGACGTGGATGGTGACGGCGATCTGGACGCTGTGGTGGCCAACTTCGTGGTGGGCGCCGCGGTGTGGGTCAACGACGGACGCGGCTCGTTCACCGACTCCGGGCAGCGGCTTGCCGTGAGCCAGTGCGTCGCGGCGGCGGACTTTGACGGGGACGGCGCGCTCGACGTCGCCCTCGGCTCGTGGGATGGCTCCGTCAGCGTCTGGTGGAACGACGGTCACGGAGTGTTCTCGCGGGGGCAGCCGGACCTTGCCCGCACGGTGTGCTTCTCGCTCGGCGTCGGAGACCTGAACGGCGATGAACGCCCGGACCTGTTCGTCGGAAGCGCCGGAGCCGACCTGTTGTTCCTGAACGTTGGCGACCGCCAGTTCGTCGACTCGGGGCAGCGGCTCGGGCGTGCCTTCACGGCGGGGGTGGCCGTCGGCGACCTTGACGGTGACGGAGACCTGGACGTCGTGGCCGCGGGATGGGACGAGCCGGGCCGCGTATGGGTGAACGACGGGACGGGCACGCTCACCTCGCGCTGCGAACTGGCTACGGCATCTCTTCATGTGCACGGCGCCGCACTGGCGGACTACGACGGCGACGGCGACCTGGACGTCTTCTTCGCCCTTGCTGGCGGAATCTGCTGTCGGAACGTCTGGCTGAACGACGGCACGGGCAAGCTCACGCCCACGGACTTCGCCCTTGGGTCGGCCAGCGCTCAAGGGATCGCGGTGGGGGACCTCAACCTCGACGGCCGACTCGACGCGGTTGTAGCCCCGGGCACTGCGGCGCCGTCGTCCTCGGTCGTGTGGTTGGGGAGCGGCACAACCGGGTTCCAGGACTCCGGGCTTCGGGTCGAAGTTCCGTTCGCCGCCGGCGTCGCGCTCGGCGACCTCGACAGTGATGGGGATCTGGACCTGTTCCTCACCGCGCTCACGTTCCGTGACGGTACGTACGATCCCTTTCCCAACGAGGTCTGGTTCAACAGCGCGGGTCACTAGAGGTGGGACGAGTCGCCCCCTAACCGGCACGCCCATAGGCGGAGAGCCGGACATCATCCCCTCGGTCGGCGGCCCGCGCCTTGTCGGCGTAGTGGGCGACAGCGCGGGCATGGCCGATCGCGTGCGCGGTGGCCGCAGCGTGCCCCGCGGCTCTCGCAGCGGCGCATCCAGCCCGATCGGCGGGAGTGCAGGCCGCGCCGGACCGGGCGACGTCGCGCGCCGCGGCGTGGGCGGCGAGCGCGGCGGCCCGAGCTTCCGCGACGCCGATCTCTCCTCTCGCCCATGCGCGAGCGGCCTCGATCGCCCGTCGCGGGCGGTCGTCCAAAGGAAACTGCAACTCAAAGAGCGGGAGCACTTGTTCGGCGTAGCCCGCGGAACGGAGAGCTTCCGTCTTGTGCCTCCGCAGGGTCGCGTCGTCTTGGTCCCGTGTGCTGCGCGTTCCTGTCATGGCCGTCAGCCGGCAGTGTACGGCTGTCGGCCCGCACGCCCAAACG
The DNA here is from genome assembly GCA_039679545.1 of Thermotogota bacterium. GTDB lineage: Bacteria > Bipolaricaulota > Bipolaricaulia > UBA7950 > UBA9294 > JAPLGD01. Next base: position 10,932 of record JBDKUT010000056.1, on the reverse strand, counting down.
GAGCGCAGATCCTCACTCGGCTGGGCTTTCCGTTGCGTCCGCGCGCACACCGGTCTGCGCGGCCGCGCCCTGCTCGATCCGAAGAACGCCCGGCACGGCGAAGACAAGGACGCTGCAGGCAACCATCACCAGGCCGGCGATCGCGTACCAGACCGGAACCCCGAACCGGTCGGCGACGGGACCGGCCACCGCGAGACCAAGCGGCGCGGCGGCCTTGGCACCGCTCATCAAGAGAGACAACACGCGTCCCTGCATCTCGTGCGGGACCGTCGACTGGAGAATGGCGAGCAGCGCGCCGTCGCAGATGGGGCTCATCACGCCGACGAACCCGAACGCTGCGATCGCGCCGCCGAACGCGGTTGCCGGAAGGAACCCCACGGTCGCGAACCCGACGCCCATGAAGAAGAGCGCGGCGATGACCGTGACGATCCGACGCTTGAACCCTCCCCAGATCCCAAGGAGGGCTCCGCCGCCGACCATTCCAAACCCAAATGCCGACTGAAGTCCGGCGAGCTGGATGGCACCGCCGCCGAAGTGCTTCGTCACGAGGAGTGGCGTCAACGACGAGGCAGGGTTCGTAAACACGTTGACGGTCATCGAGACGAGGATGATCGCGAGGAGCGGCTTCCAGCCACACACAAAGCGGAGTCCCGCGCCGAGGTCGGCGAGGACGGACGGTCTCTTCGTGAGCACCCCGCGTTGCGGTTCTGGGATGCGAACACAGAGGAGAGGAAGGACAGCCACAAGGGCCGTGGCCACGTCAATCGCGAGAATGCTGCGCATCGGCAGGAGGCCGAGGAGAAGGGCGCCAAGCGGCGGGGACACGATGGCGGCAGCGCCGTAGAGACCCTGATTCAGTCCGCCGATCCTCGACAAGTGGCGGTCAGGGACCATCATCGCCGTCGCCGCCTGCATCGACGGCCAGTGGAAGGCCGCTCCCGCCGAGCGGAGGAGAAGCGCGACGTACACGTGCCAGACCTCGGCCTTGCCGAACGCGAACAGGAGCGCGAGCCCCACCGAGGTGAGGGCGATGCCCCCGTCGGCGAGGATCATCACCCGACGTCGGTCCCACCGGTCGACGAGCGTTCCCGCGAGAGGGGAGATGACGATGACCGGCAAGAGGGCGACGAGCGTCGCCCCGGCGAGAACCGTGGCCGAGCCCGTCGTTTGGGTGAGCCACCACACGAGGGCGAACTGCACGAGCTCGCTCCCGAGGAGGGAGAACACTTGCCCCGTCCAGATGGAGAAGAATCGCGACCGCCACAACCCAGGGTTCCAGTCAGGGATCCGAAGCACGGCCATCATCTCCGTTCGTCCGTCCCACGTGCGGGTAACAGCTATGAGTGGCGGGGAAGCGACACTCGGTTCACCAACCGAGGTCGCCGCAGCCCCTCAGGGTCGGAGCGGGTCGAGGACCGCGGCGTCGACCCACCAGATGTGCATGTTGCGGGCGAAGAACAGGTACTGCCCGTCGGGAGAGACGCTGGCGCACATCTCGTTCGTCGCGCTGCCGTTCACCGCGGTGATGGGCTGCGGGGGAGTCCATGTCCCGTCCGGGCGACGGAACGCCACGACGAGGTCGCTCGGCCAGCGCGGGTTCGCGACCGGGCGAACGTCGAAGATGACGTAGCTCTCGTCGGGAGCTACGAACGGGTGAGCGCCGACCCACGGAACGCCGTCGGACGCCATGTACTCCACGGGGCCGTAGCCGCCGGGTTCTCCGGTCGCGCCGGCCGCCGGCTTTGTCCGCACGATGACGCCGTTGCCGTCGATCACGAGCGTCCAGTAAAGCGTCCTGTCGAGCGTCGATGAGAGGTACATCGGCATGTAGCCCTGCGAGTTCACGGGAGTCGGAAGCGGCATTGCGGGAGCCCACCCCGTGGCGGTCCGCTGGCTCACGTACGCGGTCCACGCCGCGGCGGTCCCCGCGGTGAAGAACATCTGGTTCCCCGACGGCGCGATGTGCGGCTCGAACGTCATGCCCGTCGACGGGAACGGCGTCGCTGCGGCGCGGCTCCAGACTTCGTCGACCAGCGTGTACCCGATCGTCTCGGTCGCGCCGCTTCGGGAACCTTGTTCCGTGAACCAGAACTCCGTCAGATCGGGGCTGAACGTCCCGGCGTACGAGACGGCCGTGAGGATGCCGGGAGCGAAGGGAACCGGGGTCAGTCCCGGCGGTTCCTGCCCTAGGTAGTTGCCGGTCGACGCATCGCACGCGGCGGCGACCGAGGCCAACGCAACCAAGCCGATCACAACGACCCTGCGCATCTTCATCCGTCCTTCTCCGGCAAGGTTCTCGCCATCTCCACCGCCACGACCGGAGGACAGGTTACCCCGCCTGTGCGGCGCCGGCCTTCTCGGCGAGGACGATGTCACGAACCTTGTCGACAGCGAGCGACGCGTGCATCTGCACGATCACCCACCGGCCGTTGCGCTTCTCGAGAACCCCCGTCCAGCGGAGACCCTCGCCGAATCGGCCGACCTTCCCGTCCCACGACACGACGTCATCGAGCGTGGCCGAATACCAAGCGACGTTTCCCGAGCGCGACAAGTGGATCACAAGATCGCGCACCTCCGTCCGCACGGCTTTGAACCGCGGATCCATCCACGTCTCGAACGACTTCTCGTGCTCCTTCCACCCTGACGTAATGTGCGTCGAGCCGGTCCAGATGATGAGGAGGTCCTCATCGTGGGCCATCGTGTCTTGCTGCATGGCGACATCCTTCGTCAGAGCCCACAGGATGCTGTGGCGGATCACCTCTGCGATGACGGCCTTCTCGTCCGGTTGCTTGGTCTTGCTCATTCGAATCACCTCGATGCGTAGCGGCGGCTTCTCCGCCTGGCTTAACACTCCGCATCATGATGGTCGGGAGTCTCTACAACGTCACGCCGCCTCCACCCGCGTGCCGCGAGGGAGGGTGGGGGCTACACTCGTGGGCCATCCCCGCATGCATGCGCTTGGCAGGCCGAGGCAAGGAGGCTGCGATGAAAGAGCTTTGGAACGGGTTGCTGGTTCTGGCGGCTGTTGTGACGTGCGCGCCGGCCTCGCTGGCGGCGGCACAGGCCGTGCCCTCCGCCGACGTGCGCGTGACCTACGTCGGCAACGCCGGTTTCCTGATTACGGTAGGGGACAAGAAGGTCTTGATCGACGCGATGTTCGACGGGTTTCCCGGTGGGTACAAGCTTCCTGCGGACGTGGCCGGTGCCCTCCAGAACGCCCGACCACCCTTCGACGGGGTCGATCTGATCCTCGCCACCCACAACCACGCCGACCACTTCAGCGCCGACATGGTGCGGCGACACATGGAGGCGAACCCTGAAGCAATCTTGGTTGCCGGACCTCAGGTCGCGGGGCAGCTATCCGCCTTTGGGACCCGCGTTGTCCCTCTGACCGCGACGGCGGGCAACGCGGCGACGACCACCCAGAACGAGATCCGCGTCCAGGCGATCTACCTCTGCCACGGCGTCTTTCCCGCCGGCCAGAAGGAGGTCGTCAACTACGGGTACGTCGTGACAATCGGTGACGTGAGCTTCTTCCACATGGGCGACATGGACCCCGACACGGTTGGCATGGACGTGTTCCGCAGCTACGGCCTGGCGGACAGACAACTTGACTTCGCGTTTATCGAGCACTTCTACCTTGCCGGCACGTACGCCGCCCCCGACCTCGTCGCGGCGATCGCCGCCAAGTACATTCTGCCGGCGCACTACGAGTACACGACGGTGCCGGTCCTCCGCGACGCCATCCTCAGCAGCTATCCTGACGCCATCCTGTTCGCGAACGAGCTCGACAGCTGGACCCTGCCCAACGGGTAGGCGGCAGCTCCGGCGTTCGCCTCGCTCCCTCGGTCCGCTACGGACCGAGGCAGATCGTGTCGGCGAACACGTTCTCGTAGAGCAGCCGGGCGTTCGTCCCGTCGAGGTTGGCGCGATGGATTCCGTCGTCGTCGCACCAGAAGAGGGCGTTGTCGCTCGCGTCGGCGGCTATGCCCGTCGGGTGGGAGAGCCCGCGCATCAGCTCCCAGTTCGAGCCATCGACGCTCGTAACCCAGATCATCCCGGTCAAGGAGTCTGTCCAATACAGGTACTGAGCGATGTGCGCGAGGCCCGTGCTCGCCGCGAGTTCCGTAGCCTCGGTGACCGGGAAGATCGTCGTCACGGGTGTTCCCAGGTACGTGGATCCGCGGATCTCGCTGGACCAGTCTCTCGCCCACGCTCCCTCCGCCCCGCGCGCCGGCACGTAGCTTCGGAGCGAGTGCAACCAGTAGACGGCGCCGGCGAACGGATCCACCGCGAGCTCCCACGCGACATAGTCGCTGCCTCGTTCATAGCTCTGGTATACGGCCGCATGGCTGCCGTCGAGGTCCGCGCGGTAGATGCCACCCTTGTAGGCCGGGAGCCCCAGCGGCGGCGTCGGCAGCACGGTCCAGTACACCTTGTTCTTCGAGGTGTCGACGGCGACGTCCGTCACCGTGTACGAGGCGGAGACAATCTGTTCCCAGCCGGTGGGCCGACTGAGCGGGGCTCGTAGGACGCTGTTTCCTGACGTCCAGAACACGTACGACCCGCCGACGGCGATCGCGCCGGCGTCTGCGATGCCGCTGACGACCGACTCCTGCACTCCGCCTCCGCTGCGGGAGCCGCGGACGATCACTCCGTGCGTTCGATCGAGCCAGTAGAGGCCGTCCTCTTTGTCGAACATCGGCCCCTCACTCACGACGATGCAATCGGCCTTGGTGGCGGAGTAGGGTTCCCCATCGTCGAGCAACACCACGAGCGTGACCGAGTACGTCCCGGCCGCGTAGTAGATATGCGTGGGAGCGGCCTCCACGGACGTCGTCCCGTCGCCGAAGTCCCAGGCGTAGCTGACCGCTGTGCCTTCCAGAACCGGCGTGAAGTCCACAGCCAGCGGCTCGTCGCCCGAGGTTGGCGTGAACGCAAAGTCGACCTTCGGCCCACAGGCGAACCAGTCACACCCCGTCAGAACCAGGCCACAGACAAAGAACCCCACGAGAACGAGGAGACGCACCACAACGGCCTTTCGCACGGAACCCACCTCCCGCAAGCTTGCCACGGCTTCCAGCCTAAGTCTGCGGCGGCGGGGAGTCAACCAACGACGTGAAGTGGCTAAGAGCGCAGAAGGCCTGAGCGATATGGGAGCACAAGGCCTCGAGAGCATCACGCGCCGCTCGGCGTCGGACTGGAGTCGCTTCTCTTCTCTCCGCTTCTGAGGCCGTGCAAGGCGTCCATCGAGCCGAGGATGAGGCTCCGCCCCAGCAGCCAGAGGCCGGTGAGTGCGAGGACTGGCAGAAGCAGCCCGAGAAGGAGAAGGATCGGGAGGAGGAAGCTAACGGAGAATCCGTACCAGATCTGCCAGTACCACGGACCCTCGTACAAGCTTCCCACGAGCGCCGTCGTCACAACGACCAGCAGGCAGAGGCCCGCGATGTAGATTCCCCGCGGGCGCTCGAATCGAGCCGGAAGCCGCAGGCGAAGGAACTCCCCGGCGCGGTCCATCACGTTCCTGCTCGATGCTCCGTTCATGGTCCACCTCCCGCAACGCGTCTCGACGTATCAGTTTCCTAGTTTAGGCTATCACTCGGCTAGTCGAGGGGCCAATGACTTTCGAGCTTCCGTCATCCACTTCACATCTGCCGTATGTGCGACAGCAAGACTCGATTCTGCCGTCTCCAGGACTGTGAGGCAGTCCCGGGGGCCGTCAAGGCGCGGGTCCCTCTATGGCGACGGCAGTGTGACGCACCCGTACGCCGCGAAGTCGATCTTGTCGCTCTCGATCGCGGACACGCCGAGGCTCGGCCACATCGAGTTGTAGTGCGCAAGGTCGGTTCGGCTCCGGAGACCTGCGTGCGCGTCGGCAATCACCCACGTCTCGTAGCCGTTTCGGACTGCCCCGAGGGCGGTAGCATAGACGCATACGTCGGTCGATTGGCCGGTGAGCAAGAGGCGATGAGCGCCAATCCCGTTCAGTAGGCTCGCAAGCGGCGTGTTCTGGAACGAATCTGCCCTCGTCTTCCAGACAATCGGATCGCCGGGCAACGGAGCAATCGCCGAGACGGTGTTGAGTTGCGGGTCGCCGATGGCATACCCGGGAGCCACATACTGGATGTACACGATCGGAATCCCGGCGACACGGGCGGCGGCAAGAACATTCACGAGTTTCTCCGTGAGCTGTACCCCGTCGATCGTCGTCCACTCGCTCGGCGTGCTCAACGCAGCGCAGATGTTCTGGACGTCGATGACGAGCAGTGCGGTGCCACAGCTTCTTGGCGGAACGGCGTCGGATGCTGGACAGAGTTGTCCTCCCGCCGTGAGAACCAGGACTACCGCTACAAGGGCCAACACGATTTGCCGCATGTTCCCTCCTCCTCACGCCGCGCTCCCGACCCGCCCTGATCTTCAGTCGGCCCCCCGCAGTTTCTCAAGCGGCCCCGGCGCTCCGGGTCTTGAGGCGAGCGTCGCAGGCAGGGCGTCTCGCCTTGGCGGCCGACGTCGACAGGTGCACAGGCTCGATCAGAGTGCTCCTCATAGCTCCTCTTCTTCTTGAGCCGGATCGCGTGGGTCGGATAGGATGACGCGAGGTGGTCGCGCATGCGCCGTGTGGGGGTCGCAGTTCTCCTGTGTGTTCTGGCAACGGCTGTCTCGTGGCTTTGTCTTGCGCAGGATGCTCGCTCCGTCACCCTGACGATCCTCTGCGACAACTATGTTCACGACGCGGCCTTCCAGTCGGAGTGGGGGTTTTCGTGCCTCGTTTCGGGGCTCGACAAGACGATCCTGTTCGACGTCGGAGGGCCGCTGTGCTCGATCCGGGCGAACCTCAAGGCCGCAGAGGTCGAGTTCTCCACGATCGGAGTGCTGACGTTCTCCCACCCGCACCCCGATCACGTCGCAGGCCTTCCATGCCTCTTTCCTCTGCCATCTGCGATGTCCCTCTTTGTCCCGTCGTGGTTCCCGACGAGCTGGGAACAACAGCTTGCCGCCCAGGCGGCGGCCGCGATCCCGGTCACCGGCCCGACCGAGATCTGCCCCAACGCCCTGCTGACCGGACCGATCTTTGGCTCCGTCACCGAGGAGGCCCTCTGCGTCCGCACGTCATCCGGCATCGTCGTGATCACCGGCTGCGCCCATCCCGGAATCGTCAAGATGGTCGAGGCGGCGAAGTCGCTCTTCCCCGGAGAAGCCATCGCCCTGGTGATCGGCGGGTTCCACCTGGTTGAGGAGAGCGAAGCCGCCGTCCGCTCGATTGCACAGCAGCTCCTCGCTCTCGGCGTAGTCAAAGTCGCGCCCACGCACTGCTCCGGCGACGTCGCTCGCGCCGTGTTCCGCGAAGTTTTCGGCGCGAACTACATCGAAGCCGGTGTCGGCCTCGTCCTCACGTTTTAGCCGCGCCAGGCCCGCCAGGGCGCGGATCCGCTAGACTGGCACCATGACACACGCGCACACGATCGAGATCGTGATCGATGGCACGACCATCCCTGTAGAGCTGAACGGGACTAAGACGGCGTCGGAGCTCCTCGCCGCGCTTCCGCTGCGCGGAGACGGCGCCTTCTGGGGCGACGAGATCTACTTCGACGTGGGGGTGGAGCTTTCGGAGGAGAATCCGCGTGCCGATGTCGAAGTGGGCGACGTCGCGTACTGGCTTCCGGGAACCGCGCTGTGCCTCTTCTTCGGCAGGACTCCGGCGAGCACGACGGACAAGCCTTGCGCCGCGTCGCCGGTGACCGTGGTCGGACGCCTCGTCGGCGATCCGGCCCGCCTTAGGACTCTCTCGAACCTGCGCGGAATCGAAGTGCGGGGCGCTCCCCGTCGCGCCGGCGGCCCCTAGGTCAGCGCGTCGAGCGTCGCGAGGATGTCGGGGAGCGAGGCGTGCTCGAACTGGACGCTCGCGATGTGGATGAACCGGATCGTTCCTGTCAGGTCGAGGACGAAGTTCGCCGGGCGCGCGATGTTGATCGACTCGAAGTTGGCGCGAACGTAGACCCCGTAACGTTTGACGACGTCGCGTGCGGCGTCGGCCAGGACGGGGAAGGGGTAACGCTTCGCCTCGAGGTACGGCTTCATGCTCGCCGGATTCTGCGGCATCACGCACACAGCGCCGGCACCGCGCTTCTCGAGTTCAGCCGTGTTCTTCTGGATCGTGTCCATCCACTGCCGGCACGTCGGGCACCACATTCCGCGGCCGAAGTAGAGAAGGAGCGGCTTCCCGAGGAGGTCGGCGAGCCGCAGGCTCTCGCCCGTGAGCGGGTTCGGGAGCGCGAACTCGGGCGCCGTGTCGCCAACCTTTAGGACCTTGCTCTCGCGTGCCAATTCGCAGCCCCTTTCGAACCTCCCCAATCTATCCGCGAACAGTAGGCGGTCCAAGAAGCTGCGCCGCCTGTGTTGAGGCATCTCCAGGCGGTTGTCGTCCCATACCCGCATGGTATACTATGCATACCATGAAGTTCGAGTTCGACCCCGCGAAAAGCGCGGCGAATGAAGCCAAACACGGGATCGACTTCGTTGCCGCCCAAGCGCTGTGGGATGACCCTGACTTGATCGAGATCCCGGCGCGCACGACCGACGAGCCACGCTGGGTTGTTGTCGGGCGCATTGCCGGCGTGCCCTGGTCGGCCGTCATCACGCGGCGCGGGGAGCGGGTCCGAATCATCTCCGTGCGCCGCTCGAGACGGGAGGAGGTGTCCTGGTATGAAGGCGAAGGAGTTTGACCGCCGGTTCGACGCCAGCGAGGACGTCACGAGTGCTCTTGACCTCACGAAGGCGCGGCGTCCGGGGCATGAGCAGAAGAGGGTGAACGTCGACTTCCCACTATGGATGGTTGAGTCCCTCGACCGCGAGGCGAAGCGCCTTGGCGTTCCACGGCAGGCGCTCATCAAGGTCCTTGTGGCGCGGCACTTCGAGAGAACTGCGACCTAGGCCAAGATGGAAGTCCGTTCGCTCACCTACGTTCTGGTCAGCGTCGGAAGCGGAGTCCTGTTTGGCATTCTCGACGGCGTCATCAACGGGAATCCCCTCGCTCGAAGGCTGAACGAGGTCTATAAGCCGATCGCGCGGACCGCGCTCAACCTTCCGGCCGGCATTGCGCTGGACCTCGCGTACGGCTTCGCGATGGCCGGCATCTACCTCTTGATCTGGCAGAGCCTGCCCGGCGCGACCGGCCTCGTGAAGGGACTCTTCTTCGGGCTCTTCGCCTGGTTCTTCCGCGTCGTGATGTCCGCCGCCTCGCAGTGGATGATGTTCCGCGTTTCCGCGAAGACCGTGCTCTACGGGCTCGCCACGGGACTCGCGGAGATGCTCGTTCTCGGCGTGCTCTACGGACTGACGCTCACGTGGCTTGCGTAGAACTCACGGGCTCCCGCCTTAGGGTTCCGCGCTGCCCGGTAGGGCGAGCGGTAAGGAGTGAAGATGCGAGTTCTCGTTGCGTACTACACCCAGACGGGGAACACCAGGAAGATCGCGCAAGCGATCCACGGCGAGCTCGAATCGCTTGGCCACGAGGCCACTCTGAGAGAGATTCGTGGCGCAAGGTCGAACGACCTCACGGGCTACGACTTGGTCTTCGTGGGGTCGCCCTGCCACAGCGCGGATCTCGCCAAGCCGGTGAAGCATCTCCTTGAGGCCATGGAGTCCTCGCCCGGCGAGAGGCTTGCAGGCTTCGTCACCCACTCGACCTATACGCCGGAGGGCGGGGAGAGGCAGCGGGAGCTGCACGGCGAGTGGGCGGGGAAGTGCGCCGGGTCGTTCGAGCGAGCTTGCGCAGCCAAGGGACTCCGGTGGTGCGGGTTCTTCAGCTGCCAGGGAAAGCCGTCGAAGCCGATCGAGCTCTTCATTCGCGTGGCCGTGATCAAGGATGCTCACGAATGGCCCGGCTACATCGCCGAGACCCGGAAGCACCCCACCGCAGACGACGAGACGAAAGCTCGGGCGTTCGCGCGGGAGGTCGTCGGTCGCTGCTGAGGGCGAAAGCCGGGATCACGCGCCCGGCTTGAGGTCCTTCATCACGATGTCGCGGACCTTGTCAACGGGGAGCGAGGCGTGCATCTGGACGATGACCCAGCGGCCGTCGCGCTTCTCGAGCACGCCCGTCCAGCGGAGCCCCTCGCCGAACTTGCTCGCCTTGCCCTCCCACGAGACGACGTCGTCGAGGTTGGCGAAGTACCAGGCCACGTCGCCCGAGCGGGAGAGGTGAACCTCAAGATCGCGAACCTCGGTCCGCACGGCCGCAAAGCGCGGGTCGAGCCACCCCTCGAATGACTTCTCGTGCTCCTTCCAGCCTCTCGTGATGTGCGTCGAGCCCGTCCAGATGATCAACAGGTCCTCGTCGTGGGCCATCGTGTCCTTCTGCATCTGCACGTTCTTCGTGAGCGCCCACAGGATGCTGTCCTTGACGACCTGCTCAATCACGGCCTTCTCGTCTATCTGGGACTTCTTGCTCATCCTCGTCACCTTGCCTCGTCACTGGCTGAGATGGCGTGGAGTGTCGGCGAGGGGAGTCTCCCCAGAGTCTCCAGAACGTCGCGCCGACTCTTGGTTCTCCGCTTCAATGGGCCGAGTCCCGCAGCCGCAGGGGCGTGCGCTGCCGCTCCTCTACTGGGCGCGGAACCGATCGACCTGATCGAAGACGTCGAGCAGCCGGGAGCCCTTCTTGATGCGCGCGGCGTGGGGAACATCTGCCGGGATGAAGTACGCATCCCCCTTGCGGTAGACCGTCGTCTTGCCGGCGATCGTCAGTTCGACCTCACCTTCCAAGACGGCGACCCACTGCGCCGGGTGCGCCTCCTCCGGCGCGCTCACGTCCTCGTCGAAGGCCGCGAACGCGATCTGCATCTGTTCCCCCTGCAAGAAGTACGTGCGGACCGGGTCGCCCGCCTCGTCGGCGCGGGGCAGCCTCGTGATGATGTCGGGGAAGAACCGCTC
>JBDKUT010000055.1:0-22715 GCA_039679545.1 Thermotogota bacterium | reverse complement strand
TCACTCTTGGCTTCCTCCGTACCCTTGCGACTGCGGAGTGAGGAGCCGCGGCTACTTCGCCGTCCTCCACGGCACGCCGAGGTCCCGGCAGATCTTCCGTGCAAGAACCTCGCGAATCTCGGTGTGGCGCGGAACCGATGACCGGCGATTCAGAGGCGGGTTCGCCCACCAGGAGTGGCTCCCACCCTCACGGATCTGCTCGCAGCCGTGTTCCCGCAGGTGCTTGAGCAGATCCGCTCGCTTCATACCGAGACGCGCTCTTCGGTGTAGCCAGGCTCTGCAGCCCGCACAGCATCCTGGCGATTGAACTCAATCGCCTCGGCAAGCGTCGCCTTGAGGGAGGTGAGCAACTCAGCCCGCGTGCGCTCCTGGCAGTTGACCCCGGGGATCTCCGCGATCCACCCGATCCACCATTCACCATCCTGCTTGGTTACCGCCGTGTAGGTGTTGGGCATTGTCTCACCTCGCAAGCACTGTACCACTCGCACCACTGTCGCGCTATTCTCGGCCACTCGAATCCGCCATGCGGCAACGCGCTTCCGTCACCTTGGACGCGTGCATGCTCGGCACGCCTGACCGCGAGCGCACTCTCGTCCCGCCCTTGCAGATTGAACATCGAATGTTGAATCTGGGCGGCCGGGCCGGATCTTCCTTACCTGTTGTCAGGACTTGATACCTGTCACCAGTCACTCGGCGGTCAGCTCTCCGCGCCAGAGGAGGGCGTCCTGCGGCCCATGCCGGAAACCACTGCGACGGGCGATACGTCAGAAGGGAAGATCTGCCCAGCTGCCTACTGGGCGACTCTGTATTGCCCTCAGTCACCGTGCCGATCGCAGCCGCCCTCGAAGAGCTCTACCGCCCGCCGCAGTTTGGCAATGATATCCACATCGAATGGGCACAGCTCCGCACAGACGCCACACCCGGTGCAGTCTGAGGCCCTAGTCTGAAGACTCGCGTACTCCGCCGCTGCCTCCTCCACGTCCGTCGCCTCAACGAGATTCACGACCCGGATGATCTCGGCAATGGCGATGTTCCGAGGACATGGCAGACAGTGATTGCAGTAGACGCACTGTCCCAAATAGATGTTCCGGTCCCCCAGGTGGTGAAGGATGTCAGCAATAGCCGCGCGATAGTCCTTCTCCTCATCGGCTGCTTCGCAGTAGTGCAGCGCCGCGTGAAGTTCATCGGGATTCTTGACACCAGTCACTGCTGTTGACACCGGCAGCGAGAGCGTGTACGCGAGGCACTGCACGGGCGTGATCCCTGTGGGCCGACCCGCAGCGACAAGCAAGGTGCCCCCGGCATAGGGTTTCATCGCTACGAGACCCACGCCCCGATCCACACAAGCCTCGTACAGCGACCTGTCTGCCTCGATGGCGCATGAGGCCAAGTTGACGGGGTACATCAGAATGTCAATCAGCCCGCTGTTGACTGCCTTCACGGCTATCGCTGCCCGATGACTGCTCATGCCGATGTAGCTGATGTGGCCTTGCTCCTTGCGCTTCTGCAGTTGCTTCAGCGCCGCTTGTGCCCAGCCGTTCCACTTTGTCTCTGTATCCACCATGGTGAGCATCCCGATCTCGGCGTGGTGGTCGCTGACATTCGCCAGGATGTCTTCCATGCCTTCCCAGTGGGCGGCCAGGATGAACTGGTCTCGGTAGGGGTGGAGTGCCGGACCAAGCTGATGCCAAAAGAATAGGTCGATGTAGTTGACGCCGGCGCCGGCCGCGAGGCCTAGGATGCGCTTGATATTCTCTCTCGATTGCCCAATGTGCTCCGTGCCCAGTCCTATCACGCTGACATCCAGGTTGGTCTTCCCCAACTTGCGGTATTCCATAGGTTCTTGCCCTCTTACTCCATTGCAGCGATGCGCCCTGGTACTGCCTTGCCCGCCCAACGCGCCATTCTATACGCCTCTCCAATTACCGACGCGACCTCCGAGCGGGATGGTACCACTGGCCAAGCAAGGGGCGATGGGGTCTACCATGACGGAACGCGTAGCCGTCAGGCTGCGCGGCAGTCAGCTTGGGGTGTCTGCGGCGGCTCAGTGAACCGAGCCGCTTGCTAGTTCCGCGGCGACTGCTATCCGGGCATGACTCGAAGCGCCGACTACGTGGCGAAGATCCGGGGCGGGGACGACGCAGCCGGCATGGGCGCGGATTGGGCTGGACCTGACCTCAGTTGGAACTCGAGGATCTCGCCGGCTTTGCCGATCACGGCATGGCCGCAGTCTTGAAAGAGATAGACCTCGGCCTGCGGAAGGAGCCTCTTGAGCCGTCGCACGCTCGCTTCAGCAGGCAGGAGCGCGTCCTTCTTGCCAGCAAGAAGCTGAATCGGCATCGTGAGCCGCAACAGCTCCTCATCGCTGAACACGGGAACCCGCTCCAGCATCGGCCGGAAGTGGCGCCCCACCAGGACCATGAACTCCTCCACGTCGGGAGGAATCTCGACGCCGCGGCAAACGATGCGGTCGACTCGCTTCAGTCCCCAGTCGCCAAGCAGGGTCAGCGGCAACGCGATGAAGAGGAAGGACATCTTGGGGCGCGCAAGCCCCCCGGCCGAGATGAGCGACAGGGCTTCCACGCGCTCGGGAAACCGAGTCGCAAAGCGCAGGCCCATCCATCCGCCGAGGGACATCCCGACGATCCGGGCGGACGAGAGATGGAGCGCGTCGAGCAGGCTCTCGAGCCATTGTGCCGGCTCTTCGCTTGCCAGCGTGAGCCGCCGATCTTCGCTCTGTCCCGGTTCTCCCGGGATGTCGGCCGCAATGACGCGGAAGTGACGCGACCACGGCGGGATGTCCACGAGCCAGGTGGCGGAGTTGCTGGCCGTGCCATGCAAGAGGAGGAGCGCCGGCCCGTTTTCGGGACCGGCCTCAATGAGGTGCGTCTCCCCGAGCGCCGTACCGACAACACGTCGACGGAACGAGAAGTGAGAGTTCGCCTTGCTCAAGACCTGCTCGTACGCGGCCGCGATGGCCCACCGCCCCTCTTCGCTTTTGAACACCGACTGAACCACGATGACCTCCTAGACGTCCGTCGAGGCGCCGTCCTGCTGCAGAAGCACGTCCACCAACTCGAGGATCGTCCGGATGAGAAGCGGTGTCCCGGAGAGGACGAAGCGCGCCTTGCGCACCTCCGGGTGGTAGACGAGGTCGTAGCGGGCCTCGCCGAAGCGAGGGTCCTTGCTGTTGAGCGCCGCAAGCAAGCTGTTCGAAATCCGCGACACCTCGCTCGAATGACCCTCATCGAGCTCGATCACGGCGGACACTTGCACGCGATCCGCCAGACGGGTCGTCGCCTGAGGTTCGTCCGCCGGCGGCGCGCTCAGTTCGGCGTGAGCGAAGTCCCGCAGGTCTTCCTTGCGGACACGCCACTCCCGGCCGATCTTCGTCGCCTTGATCTTTCCCTCGCGAATAAAGCGCTGCACCGTCTTTGGGTGCAGGGAGAGGATCTCTGCAAGCTCCTGAACCGTGTACATAGTACCTACCGTTCCTTATGCTGGGAATCGAAGACTATTTTAGGGAGTCCGCTGCGGGTGTCAAGGAACGGAGAGGTATGTGGGCGCCGTCGTTAGGTTCAGGTCTCGCGAACGTGCAACGCTCGCCTCGACAGCGCTGTCTTCGCCTCACGTCCTCGGAGCGGGCGCAGCCGCCAATGCCGACGCGGCAGGTGGGGAACAGGACGGCTACGTCCGCGGCTTCGCGGCACTGAGGTGCTGGTGGGAGATCTTCCCGACGAGGCGCCACTCACGGGCCACTTTGCAGAGGAGAACGTAGTCGGTATACGGAGTCGATGGGGTCTACCAATCAATTCGCCATCATCATTCCGTGTCACCGTGCAGCTGGAGCGGATGGATCGCTCACTGGTTACGGCGGCGGCATCCGGCGGAAGCGATTCCTATTTGACCTCGAGCAGCGTAACGCTGCGCCGTCGGCAACAGGATCGCGCGATCTCCTCTGGCGGCGACACTTTGAGGTCCTGTAAGAGACTCCGCACCGGGTAGCACTACATCCTGGATGGCTACTCTCCCGTCTTCTTGTTCGGTCGCTGCCCCATAGGTGGCCTGGGAGGCCTGGGTGTGTTGGTGAGCGGGTTCACGCCGCCTTTCTTCACCGGGCCCTCGCGGATCTCCTTGCTCGCCATCATTCACTCTCCTGCACGGTCTCCTTCGGCAGTGTAGCATCGTGAAACTCGATTGTCATGTCCGTCCGCTCGAGCGAGACATACATCCCGGAGACATCGTAGAGGAAGTCGCCCGACGCATTGTCGTACACCTTGACCTCTTGGAGATAAAGCTCGGCAGGCTTGTTGTCCTCGGAGAAGAACCGAACACGCCCGTCGTACACGAGGTTTCGCTTATGGTCGCGAACACTGATCCAATCGACATCCAGCGAGTTGAAGAGGTAGCTCCACACGTCTTGATCGCCAAACCGTCTTGTCAGTCGGAGTCGGTGTGCAACCTTGAAATGGAGCTTGTAGTTCGCGATGTATGTCAGCACAACAGCCATGCCCAGAGCTATAGCACTCGCCCAGCCGGCCTCCACCAGCGAGGGCACGACCTTTAGATCCGAGAGCGCCGCGAAGAAAGATATACTGGGATGGAAGAGAGCAAGGACTCCATAGGAGGCGACGCCTAGAATCAGAGCTCGCAAGGTGAACTGAAACTGCGTTCTCTGCGGGTGCGTCGTTAGTGCATCCACAAGAGAGGCACAAATGATGCCCGGGAGAAAGAGCAGGACGAGCCGCAGACCGAACTCCGTTATGTCCATTGCACTAACCTTGATCGTTCACTCGCACGATCTTACTCCTTCTGCTCCTAGCTGACAAGATGAGATATGCCTGCCTGTCTTCCTTCTTTTCACCAATCGGCGGAAGCCGAAAGGAGACGGGGCGGCAGATCTCTCTTCTTGACGTCGAGACCAGAGGCTCGGTCCAAAGCCCGGCCGCTCCCCAAGCTCACGGGTCCCACTCACTCGCGCCGCGCAGGCTTTGCTCTCTGGGCCTCACTCCGGCAGAATCCAGCCATCTTGGAGGTGGCGTGCCCGTGGAAGCACTGGTGGTTGTCCACTCGTATCACCACGGGAACACCGAGGTCGTCGCAAGGGCGTTCGCCCAGGTCCTTGGCACGACGATCGTGACGCCACAGGAAGTGAATCCGGCGGAGCTTGCGGAGTACGACCTGGTCGGCTTCGGCTCGGGGATCGACAGCGGCAAGCACTACGCTCCGCTTCTCGACCTTGCGGACAGGCTGCCCTCCGTCACCGCCAGGAAGGCGTTCATCTTCTCGACCTGCGGCGCTCCGGCGTTCGGTGTGACGCAGAACTTCATCTTGAAGAACCACTCGGTACTACGCGAGAAGCTGCAGGCCAAGGGCTACGCGATCGTCGACGAGTTCGGCTGCCCTGGCTTCAACACCAACAGCTTCCTCCGCTTCTTCGGGGGCCTCAACAAGGGCCGGCCGAACGCCGAGGACCTCAAGCGCGCCGAGGACTTCGCCCGGAACCTGGAAGAGAAGATGCGCGACCGATAGGATCTGCGGCACGTCTGTTCGTACCGCCGGCATAGGGGAGATCGGTACCCCACCGCGGTCTGCCCTTTCCTATTGGCTCGAAACTGCGTGAACCCAGAGGAGGTCGTCATATGAACGCGCGCATCACGGTCATCAAGCGAGCCCTGAACATGGACCTGGTGGAGACGCACCTGCCCGACTGCGTGAGCGTCGCCCGTGCGTGCACCGCGTTCCGCGAGGGCATGACCTTCGAGGTCAAGGGCCCGTTCCCCGAGAAGCCGCAGGGCTTCTGTGACTGGGCGTGGGTCGCAATCTACCCGAACCTCGCCCTCGCCTGCGCCGGGGCAGAGCTCTCGGCCGGCGTCGCGTTCCCTTGCTGCACCGACGGACTCCGTCCGGTCACCTTTCAGATCGAGAAGATCGCAGGCGATTAGGGCGCGACGCACCCGGGACCCGAAGCTCGTACCCATCCTGCTCACTGGGGCACTGCCTACTCGGTTGCCTCCGCCGCAACGGTTGCCGGCTTCGCCACTTCGTCGTGATCTGGGACGAGTGTGTCGACGTTCCGGACGGCGGGGAACGCGTAGCCGCCCACGCCGACGACCATGGCGAGGAGCCCGGCGAAGACGAACATGAGGCCCATGCCGGCCCCAGGGCCGCTGCCGACGAGGTGAGCGAACAGGTTCGCCGTTGGGCTCCCCGACTGCATCAGCGGCTCGAACACGCGATCGGCAAGTGGGCCGGCGGCGAGCAAGGCGATGGGACCTGAGATCTGCGCGATGAGCCGACGAGTGGCGAAGACGCGCCCCTGCAGTGCGGGAGGCACCTTCGCCTGCCAGATCGCTTGGTTTGACCCATTCAGAACCTGCTCGGTGAGTGCCAGGACGAACGCGCCGATCCACCACACGGCGAGCCCTCGCCCGATCCCGAGCGCCGTGAGCCCGAACAGGCCGCCGAACGCCATCCCGAGGAGTACGCCGTGCACTCTATGCTTGAACCCTCCCCACGCCGCCATCAGCGCGCCGCCCGCGACACCGCCGACGCCGAGAGCCATCTGAACTGCACCGAGAGCGAGTTTGTCAGTGCCCGTCCGCGCAAGGACCATCGCTGCCAGGACGGCAAAGCCAAACATCGCGACGAAGTTGATCGCCAGGAACACGAGCTGGAGTCCGAGAAGGCTGGGGCTCGCGAAGATGTACTTGAACCCGAACAGGCAGTCGCTCCACAGGCTCGCTTGCTCCGCCTTCCCTGGGTCGCGGGCCGGCTGCGGGATGTAGACAATCAGCAGGGTTCCGATGGCGAGCGCGAGGGCGGCGAGGTCGAGCAAGAAGATCCCGCGGAGCCCGATCAGAAGCAGGAGGCCGCCGGCGAGCATCGGCGCGATGATCCCCGACGCCGACTCGGCGAGGCCGAGCATCCCACTCGCTCGCGCGTAGTGCTTCTTGTCCATCATCGTCGAGATCGCCGCCGAGTACGCCGGGAACTGGAACGACCCGAACGCGCCGGCGAAGAACCCGGTGACAAAGAGGTGCCAGAGCTGGAGGTGGCCCGTGACGTGCAGGATCAAGAGAGCGGCCGTCGTGACGCCGGCGGCGATGTCGCTCGCCGCCATGACGACCTTGCGCGACACGCGATCGACGATCGCTCCGGCGAGCGGACTGAACAGGACGATGGGCGCAAACCCGAAGAAGCCCACGAGGGCGAGGGCGGTCGCCTTGCCGGTCAGCTCATAGGCCCAGATCGTGATGGCGAACTGGGTCATCCCCGTGCCGAGCATCGAGAAGAACTGTCCGGCCCACACGATCGTGAATCCCGTGAACCCCGTCGGGCCGCGCCTTCGTGCCGATGCCATACCGCTTCCCTCCACGCTCCATCTCCGACCTGCCTGCAGTCTCGGGCGACTCCGTCTCTTCGCCGTCACAGGGCTACAGGTTCAAGTCTTGCGATGAGGAACTCTAGGCCCCGATCTGGTCTGATTGGTGGCCTCGGCTCGCGCCACGGCCTGCGCTGCACCTCATCGGAGGGCCATGGTTGACGTCGTGGGCAGGCTCCTCCGCAGCATGGTAGCAGCCGTGATCCGGAAGCGCCTCGACTTCGGGTAGACTCCCTACTCTCCAAGGAGGTGCGATGCAGCGACACGTAGCCTCGGCCCTCGTCCTCTTCTGCGCGCTCTCGTCCGCCACGGCGGCGTGCACGTTCTTCTCCTACGCAGGCGACGGACTCGTCCTGTTCGGGAACAGCGAAGACCACGCGGACTCCAGCGCGCTCATCTGGTACCTCCCCTCCCTCGGAAACGAGTATGGGTGTCTCTTTCTCGGTTTCGACGCCGACTTCGCCCAAGGCGGGATGAACACAGCCGGGCTGGCGTTCGACGCGGCCACGATTGCGCACACACCGCTCAACGACCACCCTGAGCTGCCGACGCCGAATCCGATCAACGTCGGCGAGATCGCCTTGCGCCGCTGCGCCACGATCGAGGAGGTCGTGGCGCTGATCCAGTCGTACAACGTGAGCTACCTGCAGAGGGCGCAGCTCCAGTTCACCGATCGCAGCGGCAGATCGGTCGTCGTCGCCCCAGGGCCCGACGGAGAGCACGCATTCATCTATTCGGAGGCCGCCTTCCAGGTCACGACGAACACCAACGTCGCCGTCTACCCCATCACCCACAAGAACTGTCCGCGACACAGGATAACGACCCGCGCATTGGAGCGGATCGTGACCGGGGACTCCATCTTGTCGATCGCGGCGTTCGCTGAAATCCTTGGCTCCGTCGCGAACCTCCGCGGCCCATCGGAGACGACCTACTCGAACGTCTTCGACCTCACGCACGGGGTCGCGTACATTTACTACCTGCACCGCTTCGATCGCGTCGGCATCCTCGACCTCGCCTCCCTCGACGCAGCGGGGAAGGCGGTCTCGTATACGATTCAAGATTGGGCTTCGACGTGGGAGTAGGGTGTGGCCCTCGCAGCGCAGCACAACGAACAGCTGATTGCACGCCGGCGCCGAGCGTGGCCGTCACACGGCCTGGTCGAACTCGCTGCGGTAGCTGGCGACGCCGGTCACGCCCGCCATGGCGCGCTCGTCGAGCACCAGCACCCTAAACGCTTCGTCGGGGATTCCATCCCATTGCGGTACGAGGCCTCGGCCAGACGCGAGGGTGAACCCGAACCGTGGATAGTACGAAGGGTGGCCGATGACGAGGACGAACGGGCAACCTCGATCGCGCAGGATGTCAACACCGGCTCGAACGAGCGCGGAGCCAATGCCCTGCCGCTGCCGCTCGGGCGCGACGGCGAGGGGGCCAAGACCCATCCCCTCTCGAACGACCCCGCCGTCACGCGTGACGAGCACAGGGCTGAAGAAGACGTGACCGAGGATCTCACCGTCCTCGTCGGCAACGAGCGACACGGCGTCGGGACAGGCATCACGAAGCTGGTCAACAACAGCACCCTCGGCCGCCCGGCCGAAGGCTCGGTCGTTGACCCGGCGTACGGCGGCGATGTCGCCCGAGAGCTCTGCACGAACGACGGTCATCCCCACCGCGTCCTTCCTTCCGCGGTCAGAGCCTGATGAGCCCTGCCGACGTGGACTCGAACCCGCACGCGCTGCAATAGAACGAGTGGAGCTCGTCCTCGAAGTCGACATGCAGCCACTCGCAGCCGGCGGCTCGCGCGTGCTGAGTCGCTTCCTTCACAAGCCGCGTGCCGAGACCCTGCCTCTTCTTTTCCTTTTTCACCATCGTGTCGAGGATGAAGGCGTGGACGCCGCCGTCCCACACCACGTTGACGAAACCCACGAGGCCCCTTCCTTCCCGCGCTGTCACCCAGCCGAGGCTGTGCGACCGAACCTGGCCGACCCAGTCTTCTGCGTCGAGGACGGGGTGATCGAATGCCTCGGCGTGAAGTTCGTTCAGTTCCCGGTTGTCGAAGCGGCCGCGCCACTCGAGGTTCGTCTTCGCCATCCGGTACTCCTTTCAGACGCAAGGCGACCTCAAAGGCCAGGCCGTCTCCTGCGCCGCGATCTGTACTCACCCGCGCGCGCTTCGGCCGAGCGAGCGCCGCCAAACAAGATACAGCTTCTCGTTCAACCGCCGAGTTGCTCCACCCCCCGGCCGTCTTCTTCTTTCCTGCTCTCACCCCGGCCACAGGACAAGGAAGGCCTGTGCGCCTCGCTGCACAGGCCTTCACGTCGCAGCTCTCGCGCCGGTCACACCGTGGTTTCGTCTTCGGGGGCGTCGTCTCGCTCCGTGCCGAGGTCACTCACTCTCTTCGGTTTCCGTTCGCGGCGCGGAATGGTGTGACGAGTCAGCCCCGCATGCATTGACCGTAGGCGGTCGAATGCCTTGCCGTACGATTCGTCGGTCTTCGACCACTCGACGAGCCGGGCACAGGGGAACGTCTTGCACTCGGAGCAGTGCTTGAGCCCCTTCGCGTCGACGCAGCAGTGGAGAATCCAGCAGTCGGCCGACCAGTGGGCCGTGCGGTCGCCGTGGCAGCCGTTGCAGACCATCTTCCGCTCGATCGCTTCGGCGACGCCTTCCCCCTCCTTGAGCCAGCCCTCCTGCTTGAACCAGCCGATCACTTCCGTTGCTGCAGCTTTGTCGCGCGGGAACCTGCGGATGGAGCACGACCCGCAATCCAGCCCACAGGTGGCAATCATCTCGGACTTCTTCATGCCGGGGTACCTCCTCGTCTATTGTCGCGTCCGGCGGCAGGTTTGTGAACCCTGATGTGCAGGAAGTAGGCGACCACCTGCGCGTCCTGAACTTGCGGACACCGCTCGACGACAGCGTCCGACGGGCAAGGCTCCTCGACGCGCTCGATCCGGAACCCCCTCTCCATGAGCATGTTGAACCACTCGCTGACCGTTCGCGTGAACCGGGGGACCTTGAAGTTCGGCAAGCCTTGGCGCACCTCGGCGGGCGCCGCACTGAAGATCCACTCCTCGATGTCGCCATGGAGCCTCTGGAAGTAGCCTCCAACCTCGATGGCGTAGGTCCTCCTTCGCTCGTCGCGCAGGTTCTTGCGGTGCGGGGTGTCGAAGCAAGGATGGGTGATCGAGAACTGGAAGAACCCTCCCGGCTTGAGCACACGGTAGACCTCGGCGACGGCACGTTCGACGTTCGGCATGTCCATCAGGCACATCACCGCAGTCACGAAGTCGAAGGTGCAGTCCGGGAATGGAAGCTCGAGAGCGCTCGCGACGCGGTAGTCGATGCCGAGCGGCTCGCGCTCTTCTTCCTCGCGCGCGTGTCGGATGAAGACGTCGGCAATGTCGACGGCAGCGAGGCGGGCGCCGCGCTTCGCAATCAGCCGGGTGTTGTGGCCTTCCCCGCAGCCGACGTCGAGGCCGCCCAGGCCGCGGACGTCGGGGAGCATCGCCAGGAACGCCGGGGTGTTGAGCGCGTCGCGGTAGACGTCGTAGCCGGCGCGGGCAAGTCGCGTCCAGGCTTCGGCGTTCCCGTTCCACACCCGTCCGACGTCCCGATCGTCCATTCCCCTCCCGCTACGCGTGGTCAGCTTCGGCGGCTCGCGAGGTACAGTCCCCGCCCGGTCAGACCTTCCCGATCATAGCTAACAACCAGGCCTTCGGATTCCAGAGCAGAAATCATCTCGTCAACCTCGAACAGGCCCAGCTCGTGACGCTCAACGAGGTGCTCCGTCTTCTCGGGGGTACCGACGAGGTAGTGCAGCTCAACGATCGACAGACCGCCGTCGACGAGGCTCGTGTTGACGCGCGCGATTTTGAGGTCTGGTTCGTCGATGTAGACGGCGTGCACGGTATTGGGGTGCCACTCTTCGGGCGTGAACCATGGCTCGATGATGAGCACGCCTTCAAGATTCAGATGCGCGGTCATGGAGCGCACGGCCGCCTGGAGTCGATCGAGGGTCCTGACGTAGCCGATCGAGCTGAACAGACACGTCACGACGTCGAACGTTCTCCCGAGGTCGAAGCTCGTCATGTCCGCAACGTGAAAGACCACTCCGGGATTCCGCTGGCGTGCGCTCTCCAGCACCTCGGCGCAGATGTCGAGTCCTTCGACATCGAAGCTTCTCCGCAGGTACTCGAGGTGGCGGCCGGTGCCGCAGGCGACGTCGAGCAGACTGCGCCGCTTGCTTCGCCCGTCGCCCAGAACCGCGATCAGGCGCTCGACCTCGGCCGCGTAGTCTTTTCCCCCGTAGATCTTGTCGTAGTATCGCGCCATCTTCGAGTACGTCTCTACCATGACCGCCGCCCCCAGGTTCTTCGCCGCAACCGCGACGGACAGATCCCTCGTCGCGCCGCAGCGTCAACGATCATAGACCAGACCCAACTCACCTGCGATGCGGTCCCAGCCTCGACTCTCGAGGCTGGAAGTGAGGCTCCCCCTCAGTTCTCGAACCGCTTCTGGATCATGATGTCGAGAATCGTACGATCGGTCTCGATCATGCCTTGGGTCGAGAGCTGGCCGACGTTGCGCATCGTCTCCTCAGGAGAAACGGCAACGATCCCGTCGGTCGGTTGAACGTCGAGGCCGTGCAGGGCGAAGAGCGCCGACTGAACGGCCGTTCCCGCCGCCGTGGCGAGCTTGAGCGAGCAGCCGGCCTTGGCGCCGTCGCAGATCACGCCGGCGAGATCGCCGATGACGTTCTTGATCGCGCCGGCGATGTGGCGGTGGTTTCCGCCCATCAGGTACGTGATCCCGCCGGTCGCGCCGGCCCCGGCGGCGATGGAGCAGCCGCAGATCGCCGAGAGTCGACCGGTGTGCGCTTTGATGTGGGCGGTGATCACGTGGCTTAGGGCGATCGCCCGCAGAACGCAGTCCTCGTCGTCACAGGCAACGTAGTCCTTGACCGCCCAGATGGGAAGGATCGCCGTCAGGCCATGGTTGCCCGATCCGGCCGAGCTCATGGCCGGCATCTTCACGCCGGCCATGCGGGCGTCTGACGCCGCTGAGGTGAGGATGCGCGCCGCGAGGATCATGTCCTTCTTCAGGAGTCCTTCCCGAACCAGGCGCTCGAGGGCGAGACCGACGCCGAGCCCGGGGCCGTAGGTGAGCCCGTACTCGGCAAGCCTCATGTTCTGGTCGACACCTTCGCGGAGGAAGGCAAGGTCGTCGCTGTCGAGATCGTCGAGAAGGGCGATCAGCTCCGGCAGGGTGCGGTCGGCAAGCCATTCCTCGAGCGCGCGGACGTTGTTCTGGCTCTTCGAGGCTCCGCAGAGGAGCGGGTGACTCTCCACACGATGTCCGTCGAGAGACAGAGCGACGATGTTATCGTGGACGTCCTCGATGACCGCCTCGGCTGTCTGCGTCCCGGACCGAAGCTGCGCGCGGATGTAGATCCCGGTCTTTCTCTCCCCGAGGACATTGACGACCACGCTCTTCCGAGCCACAAGGGCCTTCGACGCCTTCAGCGTTTCGCGCGAGATCGGCCGTAGGACTTCGAGCTTGAGGTGGGGATCGCCGCCGAGGGCTCCGAGGGCGGCCGAGAGGTCGATGCCCGACTCCCCCTCGGTGCCTGGAATTGAGACGGCAAATCCGTTCTTGTAGATGTTGGGGTCGACCCACAATTCGATCCCGTCGATCGAACGGCGCGGGAGAAGCGACGCCGCGGCCGCCGTCGCCAGTGCGACCGCCGACGGTTCCGTACAGCCAAGCGCGGGAGCAACTTCCATGCGGAGGATGTCTTTGACCGTATAGCCCATGCGTCTCCTTCCTAGCAGACTCCACCCTACGGTGCCTTCGGAGTGACGCACACTATCGCGAAGAGAGGGCTCCGCCGCAACGTTCTCCCCGCTTCCGGCGCAGGGGGCGTTGCACACGTGCAGTCACTCCAGTAGCCTTGCCCCCCAAGGGGTGAGGGATGTTCCTCGTCAACGTCATCGTTCCTGTGGTGCTGATCGCCGGTGCGGGGTACCTGTTCGCACGGCTCGTGAAGTTCGACCTGACCCCGTTCACGCGGCTCTCGTTCTACGTCCTGACCCCGATCCTGATCTTTAACTCAATGCTCAGCCACTCCCTCTCTGGAACCGTTCTCGTGAACGTCACCTTGTTCGTGTTCGCGGTTCACGGGGCGTTTCTTCTGCTCGCTTCCCTCGGCGTCCGTTGGACGCACTGGGACTCGGATACAAAGACGGCCGCCGTCCTATCCCTCACGTTCGGAAACTGCGGTATCTACGGGCTCCCGGTCCTCCTCTTCGCGTTCGGCGACGAGGGGTTCGCGGTGGGCGTCGTGTACATGGTCGCGCAACTCGCGTTCCAGGTGCTGTTCGGCGTAGGTATCGCGAGTTGGCGTAAGGGCATGTCGATCCGCGGACTGATTCGGGAGATCTGCGCCGTCCCGTGGCTTCTCGCCATCGTGCTTGGAGTCGTCGTTCGACTCACGGGGTTCCAGCTCCCTGTGGCCGTAGGTCGCCCCATCGAGATGCTTGCCGATGCGACGATCCCGATTCAGCTTCTGCTCCTCGGGATGACGCTCACCCAGGTTCGTCTTGGTGGCCTCGTCCGCCAGGCCGTCCCGCTCTCCGTGGCGAAGCTGGTCGTCCCACCCCTCGTCGCCTGGGGCCTCGCCGTCCTGTTCGGGTTCGACAAGCTGGTGAGCTCCGTGCTGATTCTCGAGGCGGGAACCCCCACGGCCGTCAACGCCCTCATCCTCTCGCTCCAGTACAACCGCCGCTCCGAGCTGAGCGCCGCCGTTGTCCTCCTGACGACAATCGCCGGCGTCGCCGCCACGAGCGTCCTCTTGTGGCTCTTGACCTGACGGCCTCCGCGCGCGTCGGCCACGCTACGGACGCGACGAGAAGCGAGATGGCTCAAGAGGGACAGGTTCGGGTTCGAGCGTTGCAAGAGGCCGATGCTAGGCTGCTCCACGAGGCCGTCTGCGAGTCGATCACCGAGGTAGCACCGTTCAAGACGGCCCACCCGGGCTACGCGATCGAAGACAGCGGCTCGTCCGACGTTATCCTGTACAGCCTGCTTCCCGGCGAGCTGCGAGCGACGTAGGCGCTGGGCCTGGTCCTTGCCAGACCCTACAGTTTGGCGAGCGTCTTCTTCACGTGCGGGATGAGGCCGCCGTCGTTCAGGATGGCGAGGACTTCCTTCGGCAGCGCCGGGAAGCGGTACTCCTTCCCTTTGTGCGTAACGACGCCCTTGTCGAAGTCGATTCGGACGGTGTCGTCCTTGGCGATCATCGACGTCCCCGACGCGAGTTCGACGACCGGCAGGCCCTCGTTGATGGCGTTCCGGAAGAAGATCCGCGAGAACGAGACGGCGATAACGGCGGCGACCCCCGACGCCTTGACGCACGTGGCCGCCTGCTCGCGCGACGAGCCGCAGCCGAAGTTCGCGCCGGCGACGATGAGGTCCCCGGGCTTCACGCCCTTGGCGAACGTCGGGTCGAGGTCCTCGAGCGCGTGCTCGGCCATCTCGGCCGGGGTCATCGGCTTGTAGGTGTACTTGCCGGCGAAGATGACGTCGGTGTTGACGTCGTCACCGTACTTCCAGACCTTCCCCTCGATCATGCGCCACCTCCACGAACGGCTTTCCTCGGATCGGCGATCACACCGGCCACGGCGGACGCGGCGACGGTCGCCGGCGACGCGAGGTACGTCGCCGCCTCGTTCGACCCCATGCGGCCCTGGAAGTTCCGGTTCGCGGTGGAGATGCAGACCTCGCCCGCGGCAAGCACGCCCTGATGCGCGCCGAGGCACGGGCCGCAGCCGGGGTTCAGGACCATCGCGCCGGCGCGAAGGAAGATCTCGACCAGTCCCTCGCGCATGGCATCCAACAGGACCTCGCGCGACGCGGGAAGGACGATCATGCGGACGCCCTTCGCAAGCTTCCTGCCCTCCAAGTACCGGGCCGCCAGGTGCAGGTCCTCGAGCCGGCCGTTCGTACACGTCCCGAGAAGCGCTTGGTCGATCTTCGTCCCCTCAACCTCCTCGACGGGGGCGACGTTGTCGACGGTGTGCGGCTTCGCGACCTGAGGCCCCAGCTTCGACGCGTCGTAGGTGAGCACCTTCTCATACTCGGCATCGGGGTCGGGGTAGATGGGCGTGTACTCCGCCTGGGCGCGCGGCTCGAGAAAGGCAAACGTCTTCTTGTCGGGCGCGCAGTAGCCGTTCTTCGCGCCCATCTCGATCGCCATGTTCGAGAGGACGAGGCGCGAGGCGACGCTCATCGCCTCGATCGCCTCGCCGGCCAACTCCACGGACTTGTAGAGTGCTCCGTCGGCGCCGATGTCGCCGATGATCTTGAGGACGAGGTCCTTCGACGTCAGCGGCTCCCTCAGCTTCCCGCGAACGTCAATCTTGAACGACGCCGGGGTCTTGAGCCAGATGCGCGACGTGGCGTAAAGCGCGGCCATCTCCGAGCGGCCGACACCGACGGAGAAGGCGCCGAGCGCCCCGTACGCCGTGGTGTGCGAGTCCGAACCGACAATGAGGCGACCGGGGAGCGCGTACCCCATCTCGGGGAGCACCTGGTGGCAGACGCCGACGCCGACGTCGTAGAACGCCGTGATCCCTTGCTTCGCGACGAACTCGCGGATCTCCTTGTGACCCTTCGCGTACTCCTCGGTCGAGGCGGGCACGGTGTGGTCGAGGATGACGACGAACCGCTCCGGGTTCTTGACGCGCTCGACGCCGATCTTGGCGAATGTCTTCGCGATGGCCGCGGTGTTGTCGTGCGACATGCAGACGTCGGGCTCGACGTCGACGATCTGCCCGACAAGAACCCGCGGCAGCCCCGACTTCTTCGCCAACACTTTCTGGGCGAACGTCTGTCCCATGCGCCTTATCCCTCCAACGGATCGAAGTTCATGAAGTCGGCCAGATGAAGGATGATCGCCTCGGCCGTCCGCTTCCCGTGGTCGCCCTCTTTGGAGTGGCAGCCGATGATGTGGAGAACCTCGGCGGGAAGTCCCTGCGCGTCAGCGAGGGCGAGCCCGGAGAACGGGTGCCGCACGAGGGTCCCGTCCTTTGATTTCCCGAACTTGCCGTCCTTCTCCTGGATCTCGAGCAGCTTGCCCACGTCGTGGAGCAGCGCGCCGGCAATCAGGATGTCGCGGTTGAGCTTCAGCTCCCCCTTGTAGATCTCGTCAAACGTTTCGGAGACCGCGATGCAGATCTTGGTCACGCTGCGCACGTGGTCGACGAAGCTGATCTTCACCGGCTTTAGAAGCGTGAACGGGATGCGGGCGATGTCGGCGGGCTTCCAGCCGCCGCGGGCGAGCCCCGTCTCCCACGTCGCGAGCACCTTGTCGCGCAGGGTCTTGTCTCTGATCTCGTCAACTTCCGGTAGGATCTTCTGGATCTCGTCTCTCACTGCCATCCTTCCACCTTTCGCACCACGTCGATCACGGTCCCGTCCCGCCATTCGATCGCGGCGATGACCTCGTCCCCGAACACAGGGCGGCGCACCGGCTGAATGTACCGGTCCGCGTCCCGCTTGATGTCCCCAAGCTCCCGCACGGGGAGTCCCGCGGCCCGGAAGCGCTCGCGAAGGTCCCCGCGACACGGGTTCACGGCAAGCCCTCGCTCGGTGACGACCACGTCGATGACCTCGCCCGGCGTCGTCACGGTGGTCACCCGGTCGACGATCGGCGGGATTCGCCCGCGCAGCGCGGGGAGCGTGATCATTGTCATCGCCGCGCCGGCTGCGACGTCCTGATGGCCGCCGATCCCGTGCAAGAGCTGCCCGTCGGAATGGGTGTTCACGTTGACGTTGAAGTCGAGGTCGACTTCGGTCGCCCCAAGGAAGGCGGCGTCGAGCTTGTAGGTCGAGCACCCGCGCGAGTCGTAGTTCGCGTACATCCCCGGATCCATCATCACGTGCGCCGGGTCCTCGCGGAGCGAGGCGATCGCGTCGAGGTCGAACGCCTGCCCGTCGAGGATGGCGCGGATCTGGCCGCGCCGCAGCATGTCGACGAGCATCTTCGTTCCGCCGCCCATCCCGAAGGAGCCGACGATCTTCGCCTTCTCCATCTCGTCGCCGAGGAACTTCGTCGCCGCGAGCGACAGACCTCCGGCCCCGCCCTGGAAGCTGAACCCGTCCTTGAAGTACCCCGACGCCTTCACGGCCTCCACCGTGAGCCGCGCGATGAGGAGGTTCGTCGGCGAATTCGTGAGCTGCAGCGTCCCCGAGGTGATCGACGCCGGGTCGCCGATCTCGTCGACGACGACCACATAGTCGGTCCACCCTTGCTGGATCTCCATCGGGAAATCGGGGTAAGGCGCAAGGTCGTTGGTCACGACGACCGTCTTCCGCGCGTACTGGGCGTCGACGGCCTGGAACGCGATGGGTCCGCACGGGGTCTTGCCGCGGATGCCGGTCGCGTTCCCGTACGGATCCGCCTGCGGCGCGGCGATGAACGCGACGTCGATCTCCATCGTCCCCGCTTCGATCGCCCGCCAGCGCCCCCCGTGCGAGCGGAGGACCGCCGGCTCCCGCAGCTTTCCGCCCTTGCTGATGAACGCGCCGACGGGGCCGTTCATCGACCCTTCGATCCGCGACACGACGCCGGACTCGATGTGCCCGACGATGGGCTCGTGGATCCCGAACAGGGCCGTCGGGCAGATCCGTAGATCCTTCAGCCCCATGCGTGCGCACGCGTCAAGGACGAGGTTGATGACGCGGTCGCCCTCGCGGAACGAGTGGTGGAACGAGATCGTCATCCCGTTCGAGAGGCCGCACGCCTCGATCGCCGCTTCGATCGACGGGAGGACCTTGTCCTCGTGCTGCGGAGCAACCTTCTGCGGCCGCGGCGCCTTGGTTCCCGTCGAGACCTTGGCGAACGCTCCACCGAATGGGACCGCCTTCCGGCTTCCGATCTTGCCGGGAATCTCGCGTCCTAGGGCGTTCCGGGTCATGCCGCACCTCCGTTTGCGAGCGTCTCGGCGTACTTGATCAGCCGTCGCGCCCGCTCGAGGACAGGCTGATCGACCATCCGTCCGTCGACGGCGACGGCGCCCAGCCCGCGGGTTTCGGCCTCGCGCGCCGCCTCGACGATCGCCCGCGCCTTCGCGAGCTCATCCTCGCTCGGCGAGAAGGCACGATGGAGGATCGGAATCTGTCGAGGGTTGATCGCACCCTTGCCGTCGAACCCGAGGTCGCGGGCTCGGGCACACTCGTCGGCCAGGCCGGCGTCGTTGGAGAGGTCGGCGTACACGGTGTCCGAAGCTTGGACGCCGGCCGCCTTGGCGGCGGCCACGACGCGCGACCGCGCGAAGAGGAGCGCATCGTCCGTCCTGCGGGCCCCCACATCGCGGGTGTAGTCTTCGGCACCGAACGCAACAACGACAACGCGCTCGTCGGCCTCCGCCACATCCTCGCAGCGGAGGACGCCGCGTGCCGTCTCGATGATCGGCATGATGTGCGTCGAGCCGACGCCGAAGCCAAGTCGCCGCTCGACCTTCCCGAGCTCCTCCGCGAGCTCGCGGACGCCCTCGCCACTCTCGGCCTTCGGCAGGCAGACCCCGTGCGGCCGTCCTTCGAGCACCTCGGACAGATCCTCACGCCCGCCGGCATCGAGCGGATTGATGCGGACCCACACTTCGTCAGGGAAGGGAACGGCGGCGAGGAGACGCCGCACAAGCACGCGTGCCGCGGTTTTGTCTCCGGGTGGCACGGAGTCCTCGAGGTCGAGGAGGACGCAGTCGGCACCGTGGATGTCGATTCCGACGAGAAGGCGCGGGTTGTTTCCCGGCGCGTAGAGCCGACTGCGGCGCGGCCGGGCGGGATCGGACATCGCCCGTTCGACCTGCTCCGTGCGGGTCAGCTTCGTCTCCGGGAGCACCATTCGGACGGCGGCCTCGATCCGCGCGGCGAGGACGTAGTCGAGGGCTCCTTGATCCTGCACCTCCACCACGACGCCGGGCTTCCCGAGCGCGTCGAGTACGCCTTCGGCGACCGCGCGAATCCCGGTCTCCAGGAGGTTCCGGTTCTTCGTGGCGACCGCCACGGACGCCCGCTCTGCTTGTCGGGCTACGACGAGGCAGTCTGCTTTCGCATCCGACCCGACTCGAGCCTCCATCGTCCCTCCTTGTCCCACGTCCCTACTTCATCAGAAGAGCCAGGACCGCCTTCTGCGCGTGCATCCGGTTCTCGGCCTGGTCGAAGATCGCGCTGCCCGGGCTCCGCGAGGCCTCGTAGGTGATCTCCTCGTCGTAGTGCGCCGGCAGGCAGTGCATGACGATCGCGTCCTTCTTCGCCGCACCGAGGAGCTTCTTGTCGATCGTGAATCCCTCGAACGCGTTCTGCTTCGACTTCGCCTCCGTCTCCTGCCCCATGCTCACCCAGACGTCCGTGTAGAGGACGTCGGCTCCCGACGCGGCCTCGCGCGGATCGTGGAGGACCTCGACGGAAGCGCCCAGCGCACGCGCCGCGGCGACGATCTTCGCGTCCGGCTCGTACCCCTTCGGGCAGGCGATGCGGAACCCCATGCCGACCTTGGCGCACCCCTCAATGAGCGAGTGGGCGACGTTGTTCCCGTCGCCGACGAAGGTGAGCGTCAGTCCCTCGAAGTCGCGCTTTTTCTCCCACACGGTCAGGAGGTCCGCCAGCCCTTGGCACGGGTGGTGGAGGTCGCACAGGCCGTTGATCACGGGCACCGTCGAGTGCTCGGCCAGCTCGAGAATCGTGTCGTGCTTGAACACGCGTGCCATGATCCCGTCGACAAACCGCGACAGGTTGAGGGCGATATCCTCGGTCGTCTCGCGCTCCCCAAGCTTGATGTCGCTCGGGCCGAGGTAGATCGCGTGGCCGCCGAGCTGCTCCATCCCCGCTTCGAAGGAGACGCGCGTCCGCAGGGACGGCTTCTGGAACACCATCGCCAGAGTCTTCCCCGCGAGCATCGTGTGGCGAATCCCGGCACGGTGTTCGAGCTTGAGGTTCCGGGCGGTCTCGAGGATCTCGAAGACCTCTTCCGAGCTGAGACTTGCGAGCGAAATCAAGTGATGGGCGTTCATCGTCGGCCGACCCTCCTGCACGTCCTGACGTGGCTTCCGGGACGTCCCCGGACGGTGGGATGATAGCCGACGCCGCAGGAGCCACCAACCCGCGCCGCGTAGGGAGGACGGCCTAGGACGAGAAGCCGGAGACGCGGATCGAATGGATCCCGCACCGATTGGCGCCAAAGACGTCGGTCAACGTGCGGTCGCCGATCATGACGGTCTCGGCGGCCGAGACCCCGAGCCGAGCGAGGAGTGTGGCGTAGCCCTTTCGCGAAGGCTTGTGGGCCATTCGCACGAGGGGCATTTCCGGTCCGAGCTCCACGATGAGGGTCTCCACGCTCCGCCAGCGGCGGTTCGTCAACACGCCGACGCGGAAGCCGCGGGCGCGGAGGTCGTCGAGGAGCTTGCGCACGTCGGGACGCAGCTTGCTGGCCCTCCGCTCGCCGAGGGTGTTGTCGAGGTCGAAGATCACGGCCCGCTTCCCGCTCGCCCAGAGACGGGAGTAGTCGACGTCGAAGATCGAGTGCGCAACCTCATGCGCTCTGAGCAGGCCCATCTTCGCCTCCCCGCAGCACGGCGCCGATCTGGGCGTGCGCCTTCAGACGATCCATGACCTCGAGGAACTCGTCCTCCATGCCTTCCGCGACGTAGACCTTGTACATCGCAGAGCCGTCCTGGAGCTTGAACTCCCGCCGGACGGTCGCAAGGCCGTCGTGGGCACTGACGATGGCGTCGACGAAGTGGATCTCCTCTTCGGTGGTTGCAATCCAATAGACCGCGGCGCCGCAGAATCGCTTACCGGCCATGCGGGTCCCCCGAGCGAACGCGTACGGCATCGACAACCTTCCGCAGGGCGATCTCGGGATCGACACCGCTTTCCCACGCGCGCGCCACCGCGGCGAGGAGCTCGAGACCTGCCCGCTCTTCGTCGTCGACGGGATCGAGGAGATCTTCGACGGACGCACCTTCGGGAAGCGAGGAGACGAGCTTGCGCGCTGCGAGAAGTGGAGGCAGCTCAGCCTTTTGTCGCCTTGGCTCGGACGCCTTGATCGCATCCCATCGCGTTCGAATCGACGAAAGGTCGGACGGCGCGTCTCCGAACACGTGCGGGTGTCGGCGCTCGAGCTTCTCCGCCAACCCCTCCATCACGTCGTCCAGGGTGAACTCCCCCGCCTCTTCGGCGATTCGGCTGTGAAGGAGAACCTGAAGAAGAAGGTCACCGAGCTCGGACTTGAGCTCGTGCGGATCGTCGCTGTCAATAGCGGCAACGACCTCGTACGCCTCCTCAACCACGTAAGGACGAAGCGTTCGGTGATCCTGCGCGCGATCCCAGGGGCAGCCGCCTTCGGGATCGCGCAACCGACCGATCAGATCGACGAGGCGGGTGAGCCGTTGGCTCATCCTACGGCGTGCTCCCCGCTGGGCCACCGGCCGGAGTACCACCGGCTTGGACGATCAACGTACCGACTTCGTCCGCTCGGTACTTGGCGTCCGCCGTGCGGACCTTCTCAAGGCGCGCGAGCGCGTCCGACGTGTTCCCGCGGGCAAGCTGAATCTTGGCCGACTCGATCAGCGCGTCGAGCCCGACCGGCGAGAGCGGCTTGCCCTGCCCCACCTCGGCCTGCACGGTCGTCACGATCGAGTCGTACAGCTTGACCTTCGCCGCGTCGCGGTCGACGCGAGCAAGACCGCGGTTGAGGTAGTCAATGGCTGAGTCGTACTCGGTTCTCCAGCGATACGCCTCGGCGATACCGAGGTAGGCGTCCTCCATCGTGGGCTTGAGCTCGATCAGCTTCGCGTACTCCCGCACCGCTGCGCTCCACTTGTACTGCTCGGCGTAGATCTTGGCCAGTCGGGACAGCGAGTCTGCGTCCGTGGGGTCCAGGGAGACGATCTGCGTCGCCAGCCGTTCTCGCTGCTGCGTATCGAATGAGCGCGAGAGGGCCGTGCGGAACTGCGTGAGAGCGTCCGCCGTCTGGCCTTTGGCGAGGTCGACGTTGCCCATTCCTTCGTAGGCGTCGGCACGGTACGGAGAGCGCACGATCACTGAGTGGAACTCGCGCTCGGCGTCGGCGACCTTCCCCATTGCGAGGTGTGCGTTGCCCAGCTTGATGTCGATGTCGAGTCCGCCGCCGTTCTTGAGCCCGTCTTCATACCGGGCGACGGTGGTGGCGTACAGGTCGGCGGCCTGCTGCTTGAAGGTCGTGAGGGCCTTCTCCTCCGTCTCGGTGCGCGACGTCTTGTTCGCGAGCGCGTCGCGCTCGCGGATC
>JBDKUT010000054.1:0-28679 GCA_039679545.1 Thermotogota bacterium | reverse complement strand
ACGCAGGACGAGACGTTCCGGTCGCGGCGACGGGACACGCGGCCTGGATCGGGGGAAGCTGCGTTCCTACCGTAGGGCGATGGGACCGCCCGGCAGCAAGCCGGAGCGCATCGTCCGATGAGGGGGCACATGGGGACGCAGCTCAACATCAGCGGCGATCTGGACCTCGACCTCGAGAAGCTGATCGGCCAGTGCATCGCGATCCTCGGCATCCGAGGATCCGGGAAATCGAACACGGCGGGTGTGATCTTCGAGGAACTCCTGAACCAGCAGTACCCAATGTCGATCGTCGACATCGAAGGCGAGTACTTCGGGCTGAAGGAAAAGTACGAGGTGCTCGTGGTGGGCACGGGGGACGGGGTTGAGATCGAGGTCACTCCGGATTGCGCCGCGGAGATCGCCGAAGTCAGCATGCAACAGAACGTCCCTGTTGTTCTCGACCTGAGCGGCTTTCTCTCGGACGAACGGACCGAACTGCTCAAGGAGTACCTGGGCGCATTGTGGAACCTCGCGGGCAAGCTCCGCCGTCCGTACATCATCGGGATTGAAGAAGCCCACGAGTTCATCCCTCAGGGCGTGAAGACCGAGTTGAAGGAGCTGATCGCCCGCATCGCGCTCCGGGGGCGTAAACGTGGTCTTGGCGCCATTGTCGTGTCTCAGCGAAGCGCGAAGGTGGACAAGGATGTGCTGAGTCAGGCGGGAATTCTGCTCCTGCACCGCGTCGTCCACGAGGTTGACATGCGGGTCTACGGGGAGCTCCTCCCGTGGCGGAAGAGCGAGGTCAAGGAGATCATCGGCTCGCTCGAAACGGGGCAATGCATCTTCGTGAACGGGGACGTTGTGCAACCGATCCACGTTCGGGAGCGGACGACATTCCACGCCGGTTTCACGCCCACGCTCGACGCTGTGGCGCCCCCCACCCTCAAGCAGGTCAGCGCATCGATCATCGAGGCGATCGAGCGAGCGCGCGAAGGAAAGGGGCGCCGCACGAGGACGCAGGAGCTGGAAGAGCAGCTGGCGCGGCTTGAGGAGAGGCTCGGCGAGAAGGACGCACGCATCTCAGAGCTCGAGGACGTCGCGCGCACCCTCGGATACATCAAGGTTGAAGTCCCCCCCGCCGCGGCCGCCGGCTCAGGATCAATACCTGTTGCCTCCAGTGTCGCATTGGTCGAGGCGGACAAGGCGGAGGTCCCGAACCTGACGCCGCACCTCATGGGGGTCACCCGCCGGTCACCCCCCGCGGAAAACCTTGCTGCTCGTCAGCGGGTGGCCTCTCACACAGGGTGGGGCATTCTCGATGTGGCGGAGGAAGAGGCTCCCGAGGGATTGCCGCCAGCCGTCGTGCGTCACGTCGACCGACTCGTGAGCCGAATCGAGCGCCAGAGTGCTCTCCATCGGCGCATGCTCGCGTTTCTCGTTGCCCACGCTCCAGATGCATACACCGCCGAGCAGATCAGCGCGTGGACGAACTGCGCCCGGTCGCTGATCGAGGACGAACCCCCGGCCGACCTCCTCGAAACGGGCCTCGTCGAGCGCGAGCGACGCACGGACGGGATCCGGTATCGCAGTCGGCTCAAGAACTTCGTCACGTCGGAGTTTGGGGTGTATCAACCCGACATTGGAGAACAGGGACTCCACGAGGTCGCTCGCCGACTGCGCGACCGTCTCGGGGCGGCCTGACCGCGCCCCATCAACCTTCCCAGTTGTTCCCGGAAACGCATACCCGTTGACGGTTATCTGCTTTTCTGGTATAATCTCGTTGGAAGGGGGGCCGATGAAGATCAAGATCGCGGAGCGACACACCGGCGCGGGGTCGAGCGAAGCACTGCGTTCGTACGTCGTCGAGAAGGCCGAGTCGCTGGAACGGTTCTTCGATCGAATCATCAGCGTGGATGTTATTCTGTCGGTGGAAAAGGAACGGCAGATCGCGGATTTCCACGCCCACCTCGTCAACAAGAAAGTGATCACGGCGCGGGAGGAGTCGACCGACATGTACGCGTCGGTCGACAAGGCCGTGGAGCGGTTGCGCCGACAGCTGGTGAAGTTCAAGGACCAGCTGAATGAGGTCAAGGAGCACGGGGAGGCGCGATCGGCCGACGTGGCGGAGTTGACCGCCGTCGGCGAGAGGAAGATCGTTCGGAAGGAGACATTCTTCTACAAGCCGATGACGCCCGAGGAAGCGTCAATGCAGCTGGACGCGATCGAGAAGGGATTCCTCGTCTTCATCAATTCGGAAACGGACGAAGTGGCGATCATTTACCATCGTCGGGATGGGAGCTATGGGCTGATTGAGCCGCGGCGGTAGACGGGCAGGCGGGAACGGGGGATTGGGTAGCGCGTGACGCGGGTGCTGGCGCTGTTCTCGGGGAGTCTCGCGAGTCGCACGGCAACAAGGCTGGTCGAGAACCATCCGGCCGTCGAGGCAGTTTCGCTGATTCATTTTCGCTCTCCGTTCGCTTCCGATCTGGATGACCTTCGCGAGTTCGTGAAGGCGGAGTGGGCGGGCTCGCCCTTCCGAACCCAGTCGCTGAAGAGGGAGTACCGCCGGTTCATCGATCCGACCGGTGGATTCTCGTTGCGCAGGGCGTGCGTGAACTGCCGATCGCTCCAGTTGGCGCGAGCGGCCCGGTACATGCAGCGGATCAAGGCCGACTACCTTGTGACGGGCGACCGGATTGGGGGTCACGGGGTTGAGCGGGAAGACCTGGCCGAGCTGACTGCATGCCTGGGTCTCGAAGGGCGAGTCCTGCGGCCGCTATGCCACAACGCGTCCCGGAGGCCCCGGGATCTGGCGGATTGGGCGTCGCTTGAAGCTTCGCGGACCGTTGTGCTTGGGGAAGCTGCCGTGTCGACGCTCGGCTGCGCCTTGGGCCTCGATCCACGTGACTCGCTCTCCTCGCTGTGCCGGTGCAGACTGACCGTGCCGGGGTTCGGGGAGCGCGCGGCGAACCTCTTCCAAGAGGAAGGGTTCACGCTGAATGGGCTCAGGCTGCTGGATTTCGCGCTCTACTACAAGATCGACTCGGACACGAAGGTGGTCATCGCCCTGTCGGAGGAAGAGAAGCACGAGCTACAGACCTTGTTCCTTCCCCAAGACCTCCGCGTCTACCACTCCACTCCGCACGGGCCGATGGCGCTGGTACGAACCGATTGGGCGTCGAAGACGGACTCCGAGAAGCGGGGCGTGATCGAGCTTGCCGCGCGAATCACCGCGACGCACGTAAGTTCGTGCCGGGCGGCCGCCGTGCCGATCTACTTCCGGTTCGAGAACGAGGACGAGACGCTCCTCGTGAACGCGCTTCCGTTCTCTTCCTGCGAAGAGATCGGCGCGCTGACTGGGGTGCCGGCGACGGTGGGCGTGGAGCGGCAGACGGTTCAGGCTTGACAGGGGCCGGGCGGCGGCTATACTCGACCGAATCCTGGAGAAGCGGGAGGGCGTCCTGCCGTGGCAGGGTGTGGCCTCCCGGAAACCGAGAAGAGATGGTGGTCTACCCCGCGAACCCAATTCAGGGGCGGGTATCTATGCCTTTTTACCGATACGAGTGCGACAGCTGCAAGAACGAGTTCCGGGTTCTCCGACATAGCGCTGAGCAAGAGTTTGCCGAGTGCCCGCGATGCGGAAGTCGGCGGACGAGCCGGCTTCTCCCTCGGATCGGCGTGATCTACAAGGGCAGCGGGTACTACTCTACGGATTACCGTCGGACGAGGACCGGCGGCGGTACGAAGGGTCGAGACGACGCGGCGCCCTCCGCGGGCGAGCACGTATCGGGCGCATAGCTGCACGTCATGGGCTTTTCCTGGAGCGGACAGGGCGAGCCTCGTGAGCGACGAAGAGGGGTGAGGCGAGAGTGATTTCCGGCGACGACATCAAGCGCGTCAAGTTACAGTTGGCCCCGCCGGCAGCGATCCTGGGCTGGTCGCATGGAGAAGTGACTGAGTCCGAGACGATCAACTACCGGACCCACCGCGCCGAGCGCGGCGGCCTGTACGCGGAAGAGATTTTCGGCCCCGCGAACGACTACGAATGCGCTTGCGGCAAGTACAAGGGGAAGAAGTACGAAGGGATTACCTGCGAGAAGTGCCACGTCCTCGTCACGGATTCGTCGGTGCGGCGCGTCAACATGGGACACATCCAGTTGGCGAGCCCTGTCGTCCACTTCTGGTTTCTAAAGGGGGTTTCAAGCCTCCTCTCCCGCCTCCTCGGCCTGAAAAAGCGCGAGCTTCAGCGTATTGCGTACTACGAGACGGAGCCCATGGAACAGGCGCTCTTCATTGTGACCTCGTCGGACTCGAAGGAGATCCGGCCTGGAGAACTGCTGTATTCGCAGGAGCACTCGGTGCTCGCGAATGCGTTCTCGTTTGACGTCGAGGAAGCCTACTACATCGAAGAGGCCCCTCGCGTCCTGGCGGAAGAGGGCGGGCGCATCACGATCGAGGACCGGCAGCTCACGAATGGGGAGAAGGTCCGCACGGTGATCGTCGGGTCCCAGGAGTACCCGATGGTGGGGGAAGTCGACCTCCTGGTCGAGGACGGCGACGATATCGAGCCGGACACCGTCATTGCCGAACGTCCCGTGGGCGAATTGTGCTCCAAGACGGCGTACGCGATGCTCGCCGATCGGTACGGCGCCGTGACGGGCGAGGTCCTCGATCGCGAGATCCTCGACACACTGGCGTTCATCATCACGCGGATCAAGGATCCATCCTTCCCTCTCTCACTCGGAGATCGCCTGACGTACCTCGAGAAGCGCGCGTACGAGAGGATCTACCCCGACGGATTCACCGCCGAGACCGGCGCGGCCGGGATCCGCGGCCTCCTCGAGGTCCTGGATCTGGACGAACTGCACGAGTCCCTGGTCGAGGAGATCAGCGGCGAGACGGCGATCGGCAACCAGCGCCGCCTCACCAAGCGGCTTGAGGTCGTCGATCAGCTTCGTGGGTCGGGCAACAACGCACAGGACATGATCCTCGAGGTTGTTCCCGTCCTCCCGCCGGATCTTCGCCCGATGATCCAACTCGAAGGCGGCAAGTTTGCGACGACCGACCTGAACGACCTCTACCGCCGCATCATCAATCGGAACAACCGCTTGAAGAAGCTCATCGACATGGGGGCTCCGGAGGTCATTCTGCGCAACGAGCGCCGCATGTTGCAGGAGGCCGTGGATGCGCTGATCCACAACGAGAAGAAGGAAAGTCCGATTCGCGGACGGGACAACCGGCCGCTCAAGTCGCTCTCGGAACGAATCCACGGGAAGCACGGCCGCCTGCGCCGCAACCTGCTCGGACGCCGGGTCGACTACTCGGGGCGTGCGGTCATCGTGGTTGACCCGAAGCTCAAGCTCCATCAGTGCGGCCTGCCGAAGAAGATGGCGCTGGAGCTGTTCAAGCCGTTTATCCTTCACAACCTCGAGACGACGACGTTCTCCGACTTCGACGAAATCAAGAACCGGGCGTTGATGGGCGAGATGCCCGAGGTGTGGGACATCCTCGACAAGCTGATCAAGCAGCACCCCGTCCTCTTGAATCGCGCCCCGACGTTGCACCGCTTGTCGATGCAGGCGTTTGAGCCGATCCTCGTCGACGGGGAAGCGATCCACATTCATCCGTTCGTCTGCCCTCCGTACAACGCGGACTTCGACGGCGACCAGATGGCCGTGCATCTACCGCTCTCGCCGGAGGCGATCGCGGAGGCGCGGGAACTGATGGCGGCTCCGCGCAACATCCTGTCGCCATCGAGCGGTGAGCCGCTGACGGTGCCGACGCAGGACCCGATCTACGCCTACTACTTCCTGACTCTCTCCGATGAGGAAGGCAAAGGAGCCGGGAAGGCGTTCCGCGACATGGACGAGGCGCGCCGGGCGTTCGAGACGGGCTACCTCAGCCTGCATGCCCCGGTCAAGATCCGGATCGACGGCAAGGTCGTCGAGACGACGCTCGGCCGTGCGGAGCTGAACCTCGTCCTGCCGGCCGCCATTCGCGACTACACGAGAGTCGTCGATCGCCGCACCGTGAAGCGGATCATCATGCAGTGCTGCCTCGAGTACGGCTGGCAGAAGGCGGCGGAGGTGCTCGACGACCTCAAGGACCTCGGGTTCCGCTTCGCCACCTACGCCGGACTGACGATCTCACTCAAGGATTGTCTGATCCCCGAGGAGAAGGTCGACATCATCCGCGAGTCGCAGGCGGCGGTTCAGCGCATCGAGACGATGTACAAGATGGGGCTTGCCACGAACGACGAGCGCGGCGACGCCGTGATCCACATCTGGCGCCGCACCGTCGATGCCGTTGAGGAAGCGACGATGACCAACCTGAGGGCCCACAAGTTCAACCCCGTGTACGGGATGGTGACGTCCGGGGCGCGCGGTGGTCCGGATCAGGTCAAGCAGCTGTGCGGCATGCGCGGCCCGATGGCCGGCCCTTCGGGTGAGATCATCGAGCGTCCCGTCATCTCGAACTTCCGAGAAGGGCTCGACATGATGGAGTACTTCATCTCCACGCACGGCGGGCGAAAGGGAGCGGCCGATACCGCGCTGAAGACGGCCGACTCCGGGTACCTCACGCGCCGGCTTGTCGACGCTACGTCGGACACAATCATCTGCGAGATCGATTGCGGGACGTCGCAGGGCGTCGAGGTGGATCCCCTGCGGTTCAGCAAGACGGAGATCATGGAGCCGATCGAAGACCGGATCTACGGTCGCGTTGCCGCCGCGCCGATCGTCGACCCGTCGAGTGGCGACGTTTTGGCCGACGCGAACCAGTGGATTACCCGAGATATCGCGGACCATATCGGGCGACTGGAGTGTGAGCTGTCGTTCGCGCGCGGCGCGGACGAGGAGAGGCTCATCGGCACGAAGAGTGTGCTCGAGATCAAGGAGCCGAAGACCGGGCGTGTCATCGTGAAGGCGGACGAGACGGTCACCCCACGGCTTCTCGACGCCCTACGGGAGGCGGGGATTCGCAAGATCCGCGTCCGTCCGAGGATTGTGATTCGGTCGCCGATGACGTGCGAGACGGCCAACGGCATGTGCCAACTGTGCTACGGCTTCGACATGAGTCAGCACAAGCCGGTCGAGATCGGCATGGCGGTCGGCGTCATCGCGGCGCAGTCGGTCGGTGAACCGGGCACCCAGCTTACGATGCGGACGTTCCACACGGGAGGCGTGGCCGGCGAAGACATCACCCAGGGTCTGCCGCGCGCCGAGGAACTCTTCGAAGCCCGCAAGACGACGAAAGGCGGCGAAGCGGGCATCTCCCCGCTCGACGGCTACGTCACCAACATCACGTCGACGGCAAGCGGCGAAGACCAAGTCGAGATCACCGGCGAAGCGAGAACGGCCGAGGTGCCGACGCTCCTCGTCCGTGCGAAGGCGGACGATGAGGTCGACATCGACGAGCTGATCGACTCCCGCAGTCCCTGCAAGGGCGAGGTCTACGTCGTGCAGGGCAAGAAGGGACGGCGGGAACTGCTCGTGATCGACACCGCGGGCGGGGACCGTTCGTACGAACTCCCGGCCGGCACGGAGCCCAAGGTCAAGTCGGGCGAGAAGGTCGCCGCGGGGGACGCGCTCACCGAGCGGTTCAACGTGGATCCGATCGTCGCCCCGTGCCGCTGCAAGGTCGAGGCGTCCGAAACCAAGGAGCGTGCATTCCGTCTCGTAACGGGCGACGGAGAACCGGTCGAGTACGACATCCCGTATGGAGCCCGCCTTCTCGTCGAGCCGGGAACGAAGGTCGACGAAGGAACGCAGATCACGTCAAAATCGAAGCCGATCTTTGTGGCCGCCGAAGCGGAGGGCACGGTTCTCGTGCTCCCCGACCGGATCGTTGTCTACAACCCCAAGGGGCAGGCAATCCGTTTCCC
Source organism: Thermotogota bacterium (assembly GCA_039679545.1). Classification (GTDB taxonomy): domain Bacteria; phylum Bipolaricaulota; class Bipolaricaulia; order UBA7950; family UBA9294; genus JAPLGD01. The sequence continues at coordinate 20,818 of JBDKUT010000054.1, read as the reverse complement.
GCTCACGAGCGACGTGTCGGCGCTCAAGGGGAGCGGCGAGGTTGTGCGAGCGGGCGACCTGATTGTCCAGCTTGAGATTCCGCACACGGAAAGGGTCCGGGTCGAGTCGCTCGAAGCCGAGGGCGGCGTCACGAAGCTTCGCCTTCAGCCAAAGAGCATCGTTCCCATCGACAAGGCCGTAACCGTCCGCGTGGGGGACAAGATCGAGGAAGGCGACCTGTTGACCAAGGGTGTTGTGGCCCCGCACACGCTGCTCGAGGCGGCGGGCGTTCAGAAGGCGCGGCAGTACCTCCTGAACGAGATCCACAAGGTGTACAAGCAGCAGGGCGTCGATATCAACGACAAGCACCTCGAGGTCATCATCCGGCAGATCCTGAACAACGTGCGCATTGTCGACCGAGGGGATTCGCGGTTCCTTCTCGGCGATCTCATCACGTTGGAGGAGTTCCGGGAGGAGATTCAGGCCTTGTCCGAGTGGAACCGGAACGCCGAGCAGGTGAGGTCCGAGGCTCTCGGCCAACCGCTGGCCGAAGACGCCGTGGCGGAGGGCAAGACGTTGGCCACGGCGGGAGATGCGCTCTCGACGGGGCTGATGGCCGCAGCGCAACGCGCCGAACTCGATCTCGTCCGGGTCCTCCGCGACGGAGAGACCGTCGAGGTCCCCGTTCTCGACAAGCGGTTGCCGGACGGAGAACGAGAGCTGCTGCGCATCTCGAAGGCGGCGCTGCAGACGAAGGGATGGCTGTCGGCCGCGTCGTTCCAGAGGACGACGAAGGTGCTGGCGGAGGCCGCGTTGCGTGGGGAAACCGACGAGCTCGACGGCCTCAAGCCGAGCATCATTGTCGGGAAGAGGATCCCCGCAGGAACGGGCTTCCCGTCCGTACTCGCGGCCGCCGTGGCGGCCGCCGCGGCGAAGGGCAAGAAGGAGAACGCCGAGCCGGCGAAGACCGAGGAAACTTGAACGGGTTCCGATGCCCACTTATAATCGGGCCCAATTCAGATAGGGAGTGGAGATGCCGACGATCAATCAGTTGATTCGACTTGGACGCAAGCCGAAGACGAAGAAGAGCAAGGCGCCGCAGCTCGAGGCGTCTCCGCAGCGGCGCGGGGTTTGCACTCGCGTCTACACGCGAACGCCGAAGAAGCCGAACTCGGCTCTCCGGAAAGTGGCGCGTGTGCGGTTGAGCAACGGAAAGGAAGTCACCTCCTACATCGGAGGCGAAGGCCACAACCTTCAGGAACACTCGATGGTCATGGTGCGCGGAGGGCGCGTCAAGGACCTTCCGGGGGTCCGGTACCACATCATTCGAGGGACCCTGGATTCGGAGGGCGTCGAGGGACGACGCCAGGGCCGCTCGAAGTACGGCGCGAAGCAGCAGGGCGGCGCGAAGAAGCAGTAAGGAGACACGATGAAACTCCCCGGGCGCGACCTCAAGCCTGATATTCGATACAACAGCAAGCTCCTCGCGAAGCTCATCAACTACACCATGCTGAGCGGGAAGAAGGCGTCCGCGGAGCGGATCGTCTACGACGCGCTCGAGCTTGTCGAGAAGCGAAGCAACACCCCGGCGCTGGACGTCTTCAACGAGGCGCTCGCCAACTGCTCGCCGCGTCTTGAGGTTCGCACTCGCCGCGTCGGCGGCGCGAACTACCAGGTTCCCTACGAAGTTCCGGCCGACCGGCAGATTGCCCTGGCGTTGCGCTGGCTCGTGTCCTTCTCCCGAGCGAGGGGGGAGCACACGATGGCCGAGCGGCTCGCCGGCGAGATCCTCGATGCTTCCCGCAAAGAAGGGAAAGCGTACAACAAGAGGCTCGACGCGCATCGGATGGCCGAGTCCAACAAGGCGTTCGCGCACTACCGATGGTAGAGCCGCCGCTTCGCGCTCCGCTCGTCTCCGCGTCCCGCTGAGAGGGGACGTCGATGGCTAGTCCGGATTCCCACGATCTCGATCGAGTGCGCAACATCGGCATCATGGCGCACATCGACGCGGGGAAGACGACGACGACGGAGCGCATCCTCTTTTACACCGGCCAGATCCACAAGATGGGCGAGGTCCACGAGGGTGACACCGAGATGGACTGGATGGCCCAGGAGCGGGAGCGCGGCATCACGATCACGTCGGCCGCGACGACCTGTCCGTGGATGGACCACCGCATCAACATCATTGATACTCCAGGGCACGTCGACTTCACGGCCGAAGTTGAGCGCTCCCTCCGCGTCCTCGACGGCGGCGTCGTGGTGTTCTCCGGCGTCGAGATGGTGGAATCGCAGTCCGAGACCGTCTGGCGGCAGGCCGACCGGTACCGGATCCCGCGCATCGCGTTCGTGAACAAGCTCGATCGCCCCGAGTCGAGCTATACCGGGACCCTCGACATGATCGAAGCGCGCCTCGGCGTCCGCGTCGTCCCGCTCTCGCTCCCCCATCGCGACGTCGATCGGAGGATCGTCGGGATCATCGACCTCTTGGAGCGGAAACTCGTCGTTTGGGATCCCGAATCCCAGGGGGCCAAGATGGAGCGTTGCCCCATTCCCGACGCGATGCGCGACTCCGTCGAGATGTACCGGGAGATGGCCCTCGAGCGCGTCGCGGAGGTGGACGACGTGGCCATGGAGGCATTCCTCGACCGGGGCGACATGGACGCAGAGCTCTTCCATCGAACGCTGCGGAAGGGGTGCATCGAGAAGGGCCTGATCCCTGTCGTCGGTGGGTCGGCGTTCGGGAAGATCGGCGTGCAGCCGTTGCTCGACGCGATCGTGCGGTATCTTCCGTCACCGCTTGACGTTCCCCCGGTGCACGACGTCGAGAGCGACGAAGAGCGCCCGGCGGATCCGGACGCGCCGTTCTCCGCTCTCGCCTTCAAGGTCGTCACCGACCCGTACGCCGGCCGGCTCGTCTTCGTCCGCGTCTATTCGGGCACCGTCGAGTCCGGGGGGCACGCGTACAACGCATCGACCGGCAAGGGTCTTCGCGTCACGAAGATCTTCCGCATGCACGCCAACCGGCGCACTCAGCTCGAGCGGATGGTTGCGGGCGACATCGTGGCGATCGTCGGATCCCAGGATGTGTCGACCGGTGAGACGCTGTGCGACAAGCAAGCGCCCATCCTGCTTGAGAAGATCCAGTTCCCGGAGCCGGTCGTGTTCGCCGCGGTAGAGCCGAGGACGGAGGCAGAGCTTCCGAACCTGCTCGAGAACCTGAACAAACTCGTGCAGGAAGACCCGACATTCCACGTGCGCATCGACGAGACCACCGACCAGGTCATCATTGGAGGCATGGGCGAGTTGCACCTGGACGTTCTCATGCGACGGCTTCGCGAGGAACTGGGCGTTCACGCGAACGTCGGAACGCCGCAAGTCGCGTACCGTGAGACACTGCGGGAGCCGGTCGTGGCCGAAGAGCGGTTCGCCAAGCAGGCGGCAGGGCGTGGGCAGTTTGCTCACGTCATCCTTCGATTGGAGCCTCTGAAGAGGGGAAGCGGGATTCGGTACACGTTTGCCGCCCGGTCGGACGAGATTCCGAAGGCCTACGAAACGGCGATCGAAAGCGCGGTTCGTGGAACGTTGACAAACGGACCGCTAGCGGGTTATCCTTTGGCCGACATCGGAGCCACCGTAACAGGTGGGTCTTATCATCCGGTAGACTCGTCCGAGCTTGCGTTCCGCGCTGCGACGGCTTCTGCGTTGCGCACGGCGTACAGCCTGGGTGTGTTTGACCTGCTCGAGCCCATTCTCGAGGGAGAGGTCATCACGCCCGGCGGGTACCTGGGTGAAGTGATGGAGGACCTGGCGCGCAGGCGGGGCGAGATTCAGGAGCTCCGCTCGCGGGAGATGATCCAGATTCTGAGGGTCTCGATCCCGCTGGCGGAAACCTTCGGATACGCGACTCGGCTGCGTTCTCTGACCCAGGGGCGGGCAACGTATTCGCTGAAGGTGGCTCGCTACGCCGTGGTCCCGGATGGGTCGAGGGAGAAAATCATCAAGAGCAGAGGGTATTGACATGGCGAGAGAGAAGATCCGGATCAAGCTGCGAGGGTACGATCACGAGCTCGTCGACAGCTCGGTTCGGAAGATCGTCGAGTCGGCGAAGGAGACGCGGGCCAAGATCGCGGGCCCGATTCCGCTTCCTACAGAGCGCCGCGTCTACACAGTGCTGCGCTCTCCGCACATCGACAAGCGTTCGATGGAGCACTTTGAGCGACGGATCCACACGCGGCTCCTCGACATCAAGGAGCCGACCTCCGAGACGATCAACGCTCTGATGGACATCGAGCTCCCTACGGGAATCGACATCGAGATCAAGCTCTAAAGACGGAGGTTGGCGACGCATGGCTCGGGGACTCCTCGCAAAGAAGATCGGCATGACACAGCTGTTTGTCGATGACCGCGCCGTGGGCGCGACGATCATCCAGGCGGCGCCGTGCACGGTCGTCCAGGTCAAGACGAAAGAGAAGGACGGCTACGACGCGTTGCAGCTGGGCTATGACGAGGTGAAGGAAAGCAAGGTCTCTCGCCCGATCGCCGGGCATTTCAAGAAGGCAGGCGTGGCCCCGCACCGCCACTTGTTCGAGGTTCGCACCGACCGGATCGGCGAGCACAAGGTGGGGGACAAGATCGGTGTCGACTTCTTTGCGGAGGGCGACAAGGTCGACGTTTCGGCCACGAGCCGTGGACTCGGCTTCCAGGGCGTCATGAAGCGTCACAACTTCAGCGGCGGTCCCGACGCCCACGGATCAAAGTTCCATCGGCGGGTTGGCTCGATTGGATGTCACGTCCAACCGGGGTGGGTCGTCAAGGGGAGAAAGATGCCCGGGCACGCAGGGAGTGAACGGGTCACGGTCCGAGGCCTGAGGGTGCTGAAGGTCGATGCGGAGCGGAACCTGCTGATCGTCCGCGGATCGACGCCCGGCGCTCGAGGAAGCCTGCTTGAGCTAGGAAAACGCCATGGTTGAAGCCAAGGTCTACTCGTTCCAGGAAGGGGCCGAGCCGAAGGCGGCGGCCCTCGATGAGCGGTTCTTCGGGGCGGAGGTCAATGAGGACCTCCTGTACCGCGTCGTCCGCGTGCAGATGGCGGAGCGCCGCCAGGGGACAGCCTCAACGAAGACGCGCGGCGAGGTCGCAGGCGGCGGCAAGAAGCCGTGGCGGCAGAAGGGCACCGGCCGCGCGCGGCACGGATCCCGTCGGTCTCCGCTGTGGGTCGGCGGCGGCACGACCTTCGGCCCGAAGCCTCGGTCGTACGAGATGAAGATGACGAAGAAGATGCGGTTCGGCGCACTCGTCTCCGCCCTTTCGGATCGGGCCCGTGAGGGCCGCGTCGTCCTCGTCGATCGGCTGGCGTTCGAGGAGCCGAAGACGAAGGTGGCGGTGGCCTTGCTCGAGCGCTTGGGCGTCGGCGACAACGCGCTCATCGTCGTCAGCGGACCTGAGTACGCGCGAGCCGTGCGCAAGTCGTTCACGAACCTGCCGTACGTGAAGTGCATCGCCGAGGCCGGGCTCAACGTCTACGACATCCTGCGACACGATCACCTCGTGCTCACGGCAGGCGCGGTCGAGGAACTGCAGGGGAGGCTCTCGCATGCCTAAGATCGCCCATTCGGAAGATGTGATTCTCGCCCCCGTCCTGACCGAGGAAACATGGCGGCAGATGGAGGACCGGAAGTACGTGTTCCGCGTCGCTCTCGGCGCAAACAAAATCGAGATCCGCAAGGCGATCGAGGAGCTGTTCAAGGTCAAGGTCGAGAAGGTCTGGACGGCGAACATCAAAGGGAAACCTCGACGTGAACGGATGAACCAACTGCACGGAGAGACGTCGCGGTGGCGGAAGGCTGTTGTGCGACTGGCCCCCGGCGATCGCATCGAGATGATGAAAGGATAGTCGATGGCGCTGCAACGATACAAACCTACATCGTCGGGACGACGCCATGCGGAGCTTCCTGATTACCAGGAGCTCACGGCCGTCGCCCCCGAGAAGAGCCTTCTGCGCCCGAAGAACAAAAACGGCGGCCGGAACAGCCAGGGGCACATCACGGCTCGTTGGCGCGGCGGCGGGCACAAGAGACAATACCGGGTCATCGACTTCTCGCGCGACAAGGACGGAATCCCGGCGCGCGTCGTCTCTCGTGAGTACGACCCAAACCGGTCGGCGTGGATCACCCTTGTGTGCTACGCCGACGGGGAGAAGCGGTACATGCTCGCTCCGGTGGAACTTGAGGTCGGCGCGATGGTAGAGGCGGGCGAGAACGCCGAAGTCCGCGTGGGCAACGCGCTTCCCTTGTCGAGAATTCCGCTCGGCTCGGTGATCCACAACGTGGAGTTCTACCCGCGGAGCGGCGGCGCGATCGCTCGCTCGGCGGGGACGTCGGCGAAGCTGATCGGCAAGGAGGGTGACCGGGCGCACGTCCGGCTGCCTTCGGGAGAGGTTCGCATCTTCCGGACCGACTGCCGAGCAACGATTGGCGAGGTCTCGAACCCCGACCACAAGAACGTGAAGCACGGCAAGGCCGGGCGTGTACGGCACCTCGGCTGGAAGCCCGAGGTGCGTGGGACGGCCATGAATCCGGTAGACCATCCGCACGGCGGTGGCGAAGGGCGCGGACACGTCGGAGGACCGAAGGTTTCGCCGACGGGCAAGCTGGCTAAGGGTGGGCGCACGCGAAAACGAAAGAAGCAGAGCAACGCGCTGATCGTCCGCCGAGCCGGAAAGGGCAGCCGCTAGGAGGCCTCATGCCGAGATCAACCAGAAAAGGCCCCTTCGTCGAGGAGAGCCTTCTTGAGAAGGTTCAGAAGGCCAAGCGGGGGGACTTGACCGAGATCAAGACGTGGTCGCGCTCCTCGATGGTCACGCCCGAGATGGTGGGGCTGACGATCAAGGTGCATAACGGGAAACTCCATCTCCCCGTGTCCATTGTCGAGAACATGGTGGGACACAAGCTCGGGGAGTTCGCCCCGACGCGGACGTTCCGCAGCCACGGTGGAATGAAGAAGAAAAAGGCGCCAGGCCTGACTTAGGAGAGATATGGAAGCACGGGCAGTGGCACGATTCGTTCGCATGTCGCCGCGCAAGGCTCGCCTCGTGATCGATGCGATCCGAGGTAAGGACGTGAACGAGGCGCTCAAGATCGTCCGCCTCTCGAGCAAGAAGGCGGCACAGCCGATCCGCAAGACGCTCGAATCGGCGATCGCGAACGCGGAGAACAACTTCGACGTAGACGTCGATCAGCTCGTCGTCGTACGGGCGACCGTGGATATGGGACGGGCTCTCCGCCGAATGCAGCCCCGTGCGTACGGACGGGCGGACATCATCCGCCACGCGACGAGCCACATCACGATCGTCGTCGGCGACAAGGGGCGTGCGTAATGGGCCAGAAGATCAATCCGGTCGGCTTCCGCATCGGGGTCACTCGAAAGTGGGTTTCGAACTGGTACAACCCGAAGCTCGCCCCGGAGTACATCGCGGAGGACAAGAGGATTCGCGATCTCATCCTCGACCGGTACCGGCGTGCGTCGGTCGCCGAAGTGAACATTGAGCGGTCAAAGGAAGACCGCGTATCGATCGTGATTCGATCGGCGCGGCCCGGGATCATCATTGGCCGCGGTGGGAGTGAGATCGAGCTGCTCCAGAAGGCGCTCGAAGACCTGACGCATCGGAACGTCAAGGTCTCGATCCAGGAGATCGAACGGCCGGATCTCGAGGCCCGCCTGATCGCGCAAGACGTCGCGATCCAGATCGAGAACCGAACCGCGCCCGCTCGTGCCATGAAAGAGGCGATCCGTCGCGTAATGGGTGCCGGGGCGGAGGGCGTGAAGATCAAGACGAGCGGCCGACTCGGCGGCACGGACATCGCCCGCTCGATCACGATGAAGGAAGGGCGTATCCCCCTCCAGACCCTGCGCGCGGACATCGACTACGGTCTGGTCGAGGCACGGACGAAGTACGGCAACATCGGCGTGAAGGCATGGGTGTTCCGCGGCGAGCGGTCCCCCAAGACGCGTCGAGACGAGGTGAAGTAGCATGGCGCTCCTCTTCCCCAAGCGAACGAAGTACCGGAAGATGCACCGCGGCCGCAGAACCGGAAAGGCGACGCGGGGCAACCAGATCGCTTTCGGCGACTTTGGGATCCAGTCGCTCGAGGCCGCGTGGATCACGCAGGCGCAGATCGAGGCGTGCCGCACGACGATCACTCGTACGACCCAGCGCGGCGCGCGCCTGTGGATTCGCATCTTCCCCGACAAGTCGATCACGAAACACCCGGCGGAAGCGCGAATGGGAAAAGGGAAGGGCCCGGTTGATCACTGGGTCGCTGTCGTGCGTCCCGGAAGCGTGCTGTTTGAGATCTCCGGCCTTACCGAAGAGCAGGCGAAGCGAGTTCATTACCTGGTGGGCAACAAGCTTCCGGTCCGGACGAGGCTGAAGCGGAGAACGGTTCTTGGAGGAGAGGTATGAAGGCGGGAGAACTGCGTGAGTTGACGCTCGCCGAGCTGGAGCACAAGGAGCGCGAGCTGAAGCGCAAGCTGTTCAACCTCCGTTTCCAGCGCGCGACCGGGCAGCTCGACAACTCGGCCGAGCTGAAGAAGACGCGCCGGGACGTGGCCCGCGTCATGACGGTGGCCGCGCAGAAGGGGCGGGAGGCGGGGCGATGAGGAAGATGAAGACGGGTCGCGTCGTGAGCGACCGCATGACCCAAACCATCGTGGTGAGTGTCGAAGAGCGTCGCCTTCACCCGAAGTACCGCAAGCACGTGAGCCGCTTCTTCAAGTTCCACGCCGATGATCCGCAGGAGCAAGCGGGCGTCGGAGACCTCGTCCGGATTGAGGAGTGTCGTCCGCTGAGCCGGACGAAGCGGTGGCGGTTGGTCGAGGTCGTCGAGAAGGCGGAGGAGTAGCCATGATCCAGATGCAGACGATGTTGAAGGTGGCGGACAACTCCGGCGCGAAGGTCGTCCGCTGCTTCAACGTGTTGGGTCCGTCGAACCGCCGCATCGGCGAGATCGGCGACATCATCGTCGGGTCCGTGCGGAAGCGCCTTCCTACGAGCGACATCGAGAAGGGGCAGATCGTCCGCGGCGTGATCGTCCGCACGCGACAGGCGTACCGCCGCAAGGACGGGACGTACGTTCGCTTCGACGACAACGCGATCGTGCTGATCAACGCCCAGGGGGAGCCGATCGGGACCCGTGTCTTCGGTCCGGTGGCTCGCGAGCTGCGCGACAAGAAGATGATGCGCATCATCTCGCTTGCGCCCGAGGTTCTGTAGGGGGTTGCGATGAGAAAAGTGCGCAAGGGCGATCGAGTTCAGGTCATTGCGGGGGATGAGCGTGGGAAGACCGGCAAGGTCCTGGTCGTGCTCGACGAGAAGAACCGGATCATCGTTGAGAACATCAACATGATCACGAAGCACCAGCGTGCGACGCAGAACCTGCGCGAGCCGGGAATCATCAAGAGGGAAGGGCCGATTCACATCTCGAACGTCCTGCCGGTCTGCCCGGAGTGCGACAAGCCGACGCGGATCGCGTTCGTCGACGTTGACGGGAAGAAGATGCGGCAGTGCAAGCAGTGTGGGGAGACCTTCGAGTGATGCTGCTACGTGAACGATACGCGAAAGAGATCGCTCCGAAGTTGAGACAGGAGCTCGGAATCTCCAACGTCATGGAGCTTCCGCGGGTCGAGAAGATCGTCATCAACATGGGCGTCGTGGAGAAGGACAACCCGAAGGTCCTCGAGGGTGCCGTGGCGAACCTCGCGAAGATCACGGGTCAGAAGCCCATTGTGACCAAGGCGAAGAAGTCCATCTCGGACTTCAAGCTGACGGCCGGAGACCCGATTGGGTGCAAGGTGACGTTGCGAGGCGAGCGGGCGTACGAGTTCTTGAACAAACTCTTCAACGTCGTCCTCCCCGGCATCCGCGACTTCCGCGGTGTGTCGTCGTCCTCGTTCGACGGACGCGGCAACTACACCCTCGGCATGACGGAGCAACTGACGTTCCCGGAGATTGAGTACAACGAGATCGTCAAGACCCAGGGCATGGACATTACCATCGTAACGACGGCTCGGGACGACCGCGAGGGGTATGCGTTCCTCAAGGCGCTCGGGCTGGCGTTCAACGACTAGGGGGCGAGGATGGCAAGCAAAGCGCTGATCAACAAGTGCAACGAGACGCCGAAGTTCTCCGTCCGGAAGTATCACCGGTGCACGCTCTGCGGGCGTCCGCACGCCTACATTCGGGACTTCGGAATCTGCCGACTCTGCTTCCGCAAGCTTGCCCACAAGGGCGAGATTCCGGGAGTCATGAAGTCGAGCTGGTAGGAGGACATGATGATTCCGTATCCGATTGGCGACATGCTGACGCGCATCCGCAACGCGAACGCGCGGTTCCACGACGACGTGGCGATGCCGCACTCGAAGCTCAAGGGTGCCATTGCCGAGATCCTGGTGAAGGAAGGCTACATCGCCAGCTACGAGGTCGTGGAGAAGGAGCCGCAGCCGGAGCTCCGGATTCGCCTGAAGTACAGGGGAGAGCGGAACCGGGCGACTCGGGCGATCAGCGACATTCAGCTCGTGAGCCGGCCGAGCCGTCGGGTGTACGCCGCGAAGGACGAGATCCCTCGGCCGCTTGGCGGCATGGGGATCTGCATCGTGTCGACGTCCCAGGGCGTCCTCTCCGGACGGGAGGCGCAGGAACGCGGCATCGGCGGCGAAGTTCTGTGCGAGATTTGGTAGGGTGATGTCGAAATGTCGAAGGTCGGAAAGGTACCCGTCGCAATCCCCGCAGGGGTGAAGGTTACCGTCACGGCGGCGACGTTCACCGTTGAGGGGAAGCATGGACGGCTGACGCAGGACTACCGTCCTGACATGGTGGAGATCGCCGTCGGTGACGGCGTGGCCACCGTCTCCCGGCGCAAGGAGGGCAAGACCTACCGCGCCTACCATGGGCTGTACCGGAGTCTCCTTGCGAACATGGTGAAAGGGGTCTCGGAGCGGTGGCAGAAGGCGCTCCTCATCCGGGGGCTGGGGTACCGCGGGCGGCTGCAGGGGAACAAGGTCATCCTCGATCTGGGCTACTCGTCGCCGAAGGAGTACGAGCTGCCCGAAGGGATCGAGGCCGAGCTGCCCAATCCGAACGAGATCGTCATCCGAGGCGCCGACCGGCAGAGCGTCGGGCAGGTCGCCGCGGAGATTCGGCGGCTTCGGAAGCCGAACGTGTACGACGGCAAGGGCATCCGCTACAAGGACGAGGTTGTCGTGCAGAAGGCCGGCAAGCTCGGCGGTCCGGGTGCCAGCGGCGCCTAGGGAGTGTGAAGGATGGCGAGGTCGAACCGGGCTCTGGAGAGGCAGAAGCGGCATCGCCGGATTCGGAAGCAGGTTATCGGATCCAGCGACAGACCCCGCTTGTGCATCACGAAGACGTTGCGTCACCTGTACGTGCAGATCATCGACGACAGCGCTGGCCGCACGCTGGCGCAGGCGTCGACGCTCGATCCCAGCCTGCGCGGTGAGGTAACGGGGCCGAACGCCAAGACGGCGGTTCGGGTCGCGGCCCTGCTCGTCGAGCGAGCGGGACAGGCCGGAGTGCGAGCGGTGGTTTTCGACCGCGGCGGACACCCGTACCACGGTGTGGTCTCGGCCTTTGCGGAGGAGTGTCGCAAGGGAGGATTGCAGTTTTGATCAGCCACGACGAGTTTGAGAACGAGATCATCGACATCCGACGGGTCAGCAAGGTCACGAAGGGTGGTCGGAACCTCCGCTTTCGCGTCACGATGGTGGTGGGAGACCGGAAAGGCCAGGTCGGGGTCGGCGTCGGGAGCACGACCGAGATTCCGCGGGCCATCCAGCAGGCGATTCGCGACGCGAAGAAACACATGGTGACCGTGAACATGGACGGCGACACGATCCCGCACGAGGTGCACGGGAAGTTCAAGGCAGGCAATGTCCTCCTGAAGCCCGCGTACCCGGGAACGGGGCTGATCGCGGGCGTGACGGTCGGCGCGATCTGCCGCCTCGCCGGCATCAAGGATGTCCTGACCAAGTCGATCGGGACGACGAACCCGTTGACCCTCTCTCGTGCCGCGCTCGACGGCCTCGCTCATCTCCGCAATCGACGCGACGTCGAGCAGTTGCGTGGCGTTCGCACGACCGAGGAGGTTGGGCATGCGGCTTGAAGATCTTCGCCCGACACAGGGGAGCACTCACCGCAAGAAGCGGGTGGGCCGCGGGTACGGCTCGGGTCACGGCGGCCACGAAAGCGGCCGCGGGACCAAGGGACAAAACTCCCGCAGCGGCGGCGGGACGCGACTCGGGTACGAGGGCGGACAGACTCCGATCTGGATGCGCGTTCCGAAGCGCGGATTCCACAACTACTCCCGGATCGAGTATGCGTGCGTGAACGTCGACACCCTCGAGGCGCGTTTTGAGTCCCACGACGAAGTGACCCCGGAGGTTCTGGGCGAGATGCGCCTCGTGCGGGGGCGGAACCCTCTCGTCAAGATCCTCGGCCGCGGCGACCTCTCGAAGCCCCTCACGGTCCGCGCGCACCGATTCGCCACGGAGGCGAAGCGGAAGATCGAGGCGGCGGGCGGCAAGGCCGAGGTGATCTAGCCGTGTGGGAGAAGTTCACCAGCCTGTTCAAGGTCCCCGAGCTTCGAAAACGCATTCTGTTCACGCTTGGGGCGATCATCGTATTCCGGATCGGAACGCACATCACGGTCCCAGGGGTCAGCCGTGCCTTGTTGAGCGATTTCTTCACGCAGCAGGGCGGCGGCGTCCTGGATTTCATGAACATGTTCACGGGCGGCGCACTTCAGCGGTTCTCGCTGTTCGCGCTCGGCGTGACGCCGTACATCAACGCCTCGATCATCTTCAGCCTCTTGACGTCGGTTGTTCCGAAGCTGAAGGAACTCCAACAGCAGGGGCGCGAAGGGCGACGGAAGATCACGTCCTATACCCGATGGGCGACCGTCGTGCTCGCGGTGATCGAGGGCGCCTTCATGACGAGCCTGATCCGTGGCGCAAGCACCATTGACTCGCCGATTCTCTTCTACGTCTCGACCGTGATCGCCCTCACCACGGGAACCCTCTTCCTGATGTGGCTCGGCGAACGAATGACCGAGAACGGCATCGGGAACGGAATCAGCATGCTCATCATGATCGGCATTCTGTCGCGTTTCCCGGCGTCGTTGAACTCGATGTGGACGAGCATCAGTACCGGGTCGGCGCACCCGTTGTGGGGCGTGGCGTTCATCGCTCTCTTGATCGTCGTGATCGCGGCGATGACGATGGTGCAGCAGGGGCAGCGGAAGATTCAGATCCAATACGCGAAGCGAACCATGGGCCGCCGGATCTACGGCGGACACACGTCGCACCTCCCGTTGCGGGTGAACCAGGGCGGCGTCATCCCGATCATCTTCGCGTCGGCCTTACTCAGCTTGCCCGTAACGCTGTTCCAGGCGGTTCCCTCGCTGAAGGCGTACCTGCCGTGGATCCAGTCAGGAAGCCCTGTGTACGTGACACTGTACGTGCTTCTGATCTTCTTCTTCACCTACTTCTACAGCTCGATCGTCTTCGATCCGAACGACGTCGCGAAGAACGTGCGTGAGGCGGGCGGGTTTATCCCCGGGGTGCGCCCCGGCCAGCCGACGGCAGACTACATCGTCAGCGTCATGAACCGGATCCTCCTCGTGGGGGCCGTGTTCCTCGCAGTCGTCGCGGTGCTGCCGTACCTCCTGTCTTGGGCGAGCGGCCTGTCGACGATGTTCCTGATCGGCGGTACGTCGCTCCTGATCGTCGTGGGTGTTGGCATCGACACGGTGATGCAAATCGAGGCCCACCTTGTCATGCGCCACTACGAGAGCCTGACGAAGTCGGGACGGCTGCTCGGAAGGAAGAGCTGATGGGCGCGACGCGGATCGTGTTCCTCGGCCCCCCGGGCGCCGGCAAGGGGACTCAAGCCAAGCGAGTGGTCGGCGAACTTGGCCTTGAGCACTTGTCGACGGGCGACATCCTGCGGGACGAGGTCGCCCGTTCGACGGGTCTCGGGGAGAAGGCGAAGGGATTCATGGACCGTGGCGAGCTGGTCCCCGACAACCTGATCATCGACATGATCCGTGGCCGCATCGAGCGGGCGAAGAAGGGGTTCGTGCTCGACGGGTTTCCGCGGACGGTGGCTCAGGCGGAGGCGCTGGACCGGATCAGCAAGCTGGATGCCGTGGTGAACATCGACCTCTCCCGTGCCGAGGTCGTCCGGCGACTTGCGGCGAGGCGGGTGTGCCGTGCGTGCGGGACGATCTACAACCTGGGCTTCAACCTTGCGGCGGGGACGACCCGGTGCGAGGCGTGCGGCGGCGAGCTGTATCAGCGGGATGACGATCAGCCATCGGTCATCGAGAACCGCTATGACGTGTACGAGCGGTCGACGGCGCCGCTGATTGCCTTCTACCGCGCGCGCGGGCTCCTGAGGCCGGTGGACGGAAAGCTCGGCAGTGATCGAGTCTTCGCAGAGGTCATGCGGATCCTCGTGGCATGATCCCGCTGAAGTCCCCCGTGGAGCTCGAGGTGATGCAGGAGAACGGAGCGCTTCTTGCCGGCATCCTGAAGCGGTTGTGCGACGACGTCCGGCCGGGAAGGACGACGGCGCACTTCGATCGGCTGGCGCGTCAGTTGATCGCGGAGTGTGGGGGCGAGACGGCGTTTGACCGACTCGCGGGGTTCCCGGGCGCGATCAACGCCTCGTTGAACGAGGAGATCGTGCATGGGATCCCGAGCGACGAGCGGGTCCTCGCGGAAGGGGACCTGTTCTCGATCGACATCGGCATGGTGCGGCGCGGATTCTGCGCGGACATGGCGACGACGGTCGGGGTTGGGAAGATCAGCGCGGAAGCGCGGAGACTGCTGGAAGTTGGGGAGAAAAGCTTGTGGGAAGGGATTCGGAACGTTAGAATCGGCAACCGAGTGTCGGACGTGTCCCACGCGATCGGTTCCTACGTGGAGAGAAGCGGGTACCATGTCGTGCGGGAATACGTCGGGCATGGGATTGGCAGGAGCTTGCATGAAGATCCTCAGATCCCGAACTACGGTCCGCCGGGGCGCGGGCCTCGCCTTCGCGCGGGGATGACCCTCGCGATCGAGCCGATGGTCAAGACGGATCCCCTTCCGACGAAAGTGCGGGACGATCGGTGGACCGTGGTGACGGCGTCTGGAGGGCTTTCTGTGCATTTTGAACATACGGTCGCGTTGACCGAGCAAGGAGCCGCAGTCCTGACTCAAGGAGGTGACGCAAGGCGCAGTGTCGACGAATGAGACTCGCGACAAGAAGTCCGACGTGATTCGGCAGCGGGGAGAAGTCCTCGAAAGCTTACCGAGTTCCATGTTTCGGGTGAAGCTGCCCAATGACCACGTCATCCTGTGTCACATTTCCGGTCGGATCCGGAAACACTACATTCGGATCCTGACAGGGGATCGAGTGATTGTGGAGATGTCGCCCTATGACCTAACGAAGGGGCGGATTGTCTATCGCGAGGGGTAGTTCGAGGTGCGCCGACGGCGATGAAGGTTCGAGCGTCAGTCAAGAAGATGTGTGCGAAGTGCAAGGTGATCCGGCGCGAAGGTCGCGTTCTCGTGATCTGCCGGAATCCCAAGCACAAGCAGCGGCAAGGGTAGGGGGAGAGGAATGGCGCGTATAGCCGGAGTCAATCTGCCGAGCAACAAGCGGATCGAGATTGCGCTGACGTACATCTATGGAATCGGGCGGCCTCGTTCGGTCGAGATCATCGAGAAGACCGGGATCTCGCCCGACGTCCGCGTGAAAGACCTGACGGAGAACGAAGTGGCCAGCCTCCGCCGCGAAGTCGAGCAGTACGTGGTGGAAGGGGATCTCCGGCGGCGGGTGTACGCAAGCATCCAGCGCCTGAAGGATATCAACTCGTATCGCGGCATTCGGCACAAGAAGAGACTCCCGGTTCGAGGGCAGCGCACGCGGGCGAATGCCCGCACGTGGAAGGGTCCGCGTCCGGCCAAAGCCGGGAAGAAGAGGTAACGATGGCGACGAAGAACATCAAGCTCGAACGCGCGCTCATTCACGTCCATTCGACGTTCAACAACACGATCATCACGGTGACCGATCCGGGCGGTCATCCGGTGGCGTGGAAGAGTCCCGGAGTCGTCGGCTACAAGGGCTCGAAGAAGGGAACTCCGTACGCGGCTCAGATCGCCGCGGAGGCGCTGGTCCGCGAGATGAAGGACTACGGCATCCGGAGCGTGGCGATCCGCGTGAAGGGGACCGGATCGGGGCGGCAGTCGGTCGTCCAGACCATCAAGGCGTCGGGGATTCGCGTCGAGGAAGTCAAGAACGTGACGCCGGTTTCGCACAGCAAGGGGAGACGATAATGGGACGCGACACGGGCGCGAAGTGCAAACAGTGCCGCCGGGAAGGCGAGAAGCTGTTCCTGAAAGGGGACCGCTGCTACTCGCGGAGCTGCGCGGTTTCGCGGCGGACGAATCCCCCCGGCGAAGGGCCGAAGAAGCGTCGGCCTCGACGGAGCCAGTTCCTCCTGCACCTGCGGGAGAAGCAGAAGGCACGCCGCATCTACGGAGTGCGGGAGAAGCAGTTCCGCATCTACGTCGCGCGGGCGAAGAGCGTCAAGGGCGCGACCGGAACAGCACTCCTGTCGACGCTCGAGCAGCGGTTTGACAATATGGTGTACCGCGCCGGCTTCGCGTCGTCCCGCCAGCAGGCCCGGCAGATGATCCTCCACGGGCATTTCGAGTTGAACGGCCGTGCGACGAACATCCCTTCGCTGGTCCTGCAGCAGGGCGACGTCGGCTCGGTCAAGGAGATCCGGCGCGAGAAGGTCAAGGCTATTGTCGAAGCCAACCTCGGCCGCGACGTGCCGCCCTGGATCGAGCGCAATGCGGACGCGATGAAGTTCCAGCTCATTGCGGCCCCGGATTTGACGCGGACGGGCCTCGACATCGCCGCGAATCTGATCGTCGAGTACTACTCCCGCTAGTAGGAGGTTTCGATGGATGAGTTGGTCTTCCCGAAAGAGATCAAGGTTGAGGAGCTCACGGATACGACCGGGAAAATCATCATCGAACCGCTGGAGCAGGGGTTCGGTACCACGCTTGGGAACGCGATACGACGCACGCTCTTGTCGGCGATTCCCGGAGCGGCGGTCGTTCGGGTGCGGTTTGCGGGCAAGTACCACGAGTACGACACCATCGAGGGCGTCAAGGAAGACATCCTCGAGATCATCCTGAACCTGAAGGGGCTCTCGCTTCGGGTTCACGAGGAAGGCGTCAAGCGCCTGTCGCTCGAGAAGAAGGGACGCAGCAAGGTGACGGCGGCCGACATCGACCTGCCACCAGGCGTCGAAGTGATCAATCCCGATCTGCACATCGCGACGCTGAACGACAAGGGCGCTCTCGACATGGAGATGGAGGTCGAGACCGGGTTCTCGTACCTACCGGCGGAACTGAACCGACCGGAGGACGCACCCCTGTCCGTGATCCCCGTCGACGCCGACTTCTCGCCGGTCAAGCGTGTCAACTTTGTCGTCGAAGAGACGCGCGTCGGAGGCAAGTCGGGGTACGAACGCCTCGTCATGGAGATCACGACGAACGGCGGCATTCGTCCAGAAGAGGCGCTGTCTGAGGCCGGTCGGCTCTTGATGCGGCACTTGGAGCTCTTCCGAAGCTTCTCCGAGCATCCGTTCGGGATGGCGATGGAAGAGGCCGAGGGCGGCGAGGAGCACGAGCTCTCGGTCCCACTCCTGGATCTCGAGATCGACCAGCGGGCGTGCAACCTTCTTCAGGAAGCGGACATCACGACCCTGGGGCAGCTCCTCGCGAGGCCGAGAGAGGAGCTCCTCGACATCCATGGGTTTGGAGCGAAGACGCTGAGCAAGGTCGAGGATCGCCTCGCGGAGCTCGGGTACTCGCTCAAGAGCGAAGGAGAGGTTCACGATGCGTCATAGAGTAGACATCGACAAGATGGGCATGCTGCCGAGTCATCGGCGCAGCGTGCTCGCCAACCTGACGAACGCGCTCATCCTCCACTCGAAGGTCGACACGACCCTTCTACGGGCGAAGGCGAGCCAGAAGTTCGCGGAGCGGCTGATCACCCTGGCCCGGCGCGGCGACCTGCACGCGCGGCGCATCGCGTTCTCTCGCCTTCGGGACAAGGAAGCCGTCGACAAGCTGTTCACCGACATCGGCCCGAAGATGCAGAACCGGGCCGGAGGGTACACGCGCATCGTGAAGCTGGGCCCCCGGCGCGGCGACGCCGCCGAGCAGGCGCGGCTGATGCTCGTCGAGTAGTGACGAGAGAAGCTCTCCGAAGAGAAAGACCGAGACTCCGCCACGGCGGAGTCTCTTCCTTTAGGACGACTCCGAGCGGAGTCTCTTGCTTTCTCGGGCTTCGGCGGGTCTAGGCGTGGAGCCGCCTCTTGAGGTG
This sequence comes from Thermotogota bacterium, assembly GCA_039679545.1. Classification (GTDB taxonomy): domain Bacteria; phylum Bipolaricaulota; class Bipolaricaulia; order UBA7950; family UBA9294; genus JAPLGD01. Next base: position 2,378 of record JBDKUT010000054.1, on the reverse strand, counting down.
TATCACCATGTCGGCGGTCATGGTGGCGAGGTCGAACGAGGGACGCCAATCCCACTCGTCGCGTGCCAGCCGGTCGTCGAGACTCTTCGGCCACGAGTCGGCGATCGCCTGCCGGAAGTCGGGTGCGTACTCGCAGATAAAGGACGGAACGAGTTTCTTGATCTCGGCGGCCAGCTCCTCGGCGGAGAAGCTCATGCCAGCCACGTTGTAGTCGCAGTGGTGCGAGAGCCGTTTGAAATCGGCGTCCATCAGTGCAAGCGTCGCCTTGATGCAGTCCGGCATGTACATCATCGGCAGGACCGTGTCGGGGCGGACGAAGCACGTGTACCGTCCGGTTTGGATCGCCTGGTAGAAGATGTCAACGGCGTAGTCCGTCGTGCCGCCTCCCGGAGGCGTCTCGCTCGAAATGATCCCCGGGTAGCGCAGGCCGCGAACGTCAAGCCCGTACCGGTGCACGTAGTAGTCGCCGACCAGCTCGCCGGTCACCTTGGTGAGGCCGTACATCGTTGTGGGGCGAAGGACGGTGAGCTGCGGGGCTGGGTCCCTCGGCGTCTCCGGACCGAAGACGGCGATCGAACTCGGGCAGAACACACGCCCGACCGACCGCTCCCGAGCCGCTTCGAGGACGTTGGCCCAGCCGCCGACGTTCACGTCCCAGGCGAGCTGAGGGTTTGCCTCTCCTGTGGCGGAGAGGATCGCCGCCATATGGTAGATCGTGTCGATTCGGAGATCCGCGACCAGCGAGCGGATCCGCTCGCGGTTGCGGACGTCGGCGATCTCGAACGGGCCGTCCGTGACCGGCGACGGGTCGCTCGGGCGACGGATGTCGGTCGCGATAACGTTCGATGTGCCGTGCCGCTTGCGGAGGGCCGGCGTGAGCTCGGACCCGATCTGCCCCCCTGCTCCGGTGACCAATACGCGCTGCATGCTCCCTCCTGCCTCGCTCGTACAGGAGATATGAGTGTACGCGATGGGCCGATCCGCTGGTAGGGCGGCGATTGCGGACCCCTGCCGAAGAGCTATACTCCCGAGCATGCGCACGGCGATCGGCATCGACATCGGCGGAACGTTCGTCGACATCGTCGTCGCCGACGAGACGGGGGTACGGTTTGCAAAGGCGCCGTCGACGCCGTCCGCGCCGGCCGAGGGCGTGCTGCGAACTCTCGCCGACTTGATCAGCCGTCGGGAGATCGATCCCACTGACGTCGCCCGCATCGTCCACGGCTCCACCGTCGCTACCAACGCACTCCTCGAGGGGAAGACGGCGCGAACCGCCCTCATCACCACGCGCGGGTTCCGTGACGTGCTCGAGATCGGCCGCCAGAATCGAGACTCGCTCTACGATCTCGGTTTCGAGCGGACGCCCCCGATCGTTCCGCGCGACTTGCGCTTCGAGGTGAGCGAACGGGTCGATGCGGCGGGCGACGTCCTCGTCCCGCTCGCGGAGGACGAGGTTGCCGCCGTCGCGGAGAAGCTCGTCAAGGAGCACGTCGAAGCAGTTGCCATCGCGTTCCTCTTCTCGTACTTGCGACCGGAGCACGAGCGGCGCGTACGAGAGCTGCTCCGTGAGTGTCTCAGTGTTCCTGTCGTCCTGTCGAGCGACGTGCTCCCCGAGTTTCGCGAGTTCGAGCGAACCTCCACGACGGTGGTGACCGCCGCCCTCCGTCCGGTGGTCGGTGCGTACCTCGCGGCGCTCGAACGTGGGGCCGAGGCGCTCGGGCTTCCGCGGAGCTGGCAGATCATGCAGTCGAGCGGCGCCGTGATGAGTGCGGGCGCCGCCCAAGAGGAGCCCGGTCGGCTCCTGCTCTCGGGCCCCGCCGGCGGCGTGCAGGGAGCTCGCGCCGTGGGAGAGGCCGTCGGCGAGAGGAACCTGATCACGCTCGACATGGGCGGAACGAGCTGCGACGTCGCCCTTGTCTCGGACGGCGGAATCGACTGGACCGCGAGCGGCTCGGTGGCCAGTCGCGCGGTCGCCTTGCCGATGGTGTCGGTTCATACGATCGGCGCGGGCGGCGGCAGCGTGGCTTGGATCGACGCGGGCGGCGCTCTTCGCGTCGGACCCGAAAGCATGGGGGCGGATCCGGGGCCCGCCTGCTACGGGCGGGGCGGCACGACCCCGACGGTGACCGACGCGCACCTCGTCCTCGGGCACCTCGCCTCGCATCGCGCGATCGGAGGCCTCGCTGCCCTCGATGTCGAGAGCGCCCGCGAGGCGATCGATCGCGTGGTGGCCAAGCCGCTTCGCCTGTCGGTCGAGGGCGCGGCGCTCGGGATCCTCGAAGTTGCCGACGCATCGATGGAGCGGGCCATCCGCGTCGTGTCGGTCGAGCGGGGCCGCGACCCGCGGGAGTACGCGCTCCTCGCCTTTGGTGGCGCGG
>JBDKUT010000053.1:0-2906 GCA_039679545.1 Thermotogota bacterium | reverse complement strand
CCGCTGGGTGTTCCGGCCGGGTCGTAGCTCGTCAGGAACACGGCCCTCTCCGACTCGACGAGCTGTCGGAACCTGTCGTTCGTGCGGAGGTCGACGTACTTGAACCACGACGGCTGGACGATGGCCGACTCGGTGTCGATGGCCTGGTTCCTGAAGGCGCGGTTGAACTCGATGCTCCCGATCTCGGCGTACCTGGCGCGCAGCGATTCCTCGCTCCACTTGTCGGGCCAGATCGCGCCGAAGTTGTCGTCGATGTCGTAGCGCATCACGCGGTACGCCGTGTTCTCCATCAGCTCGTGGGAGAGATCCGAGGGCGACCACAGCGTGCAGATGTACCAGACGCGCGACTCGGGCTCGAGGAGGTTCGTCCAGTCGGAGCGCCACGCCAACTTGATCTGCTCACGGAGCGCGGGGAACGACAGCGCGTTGCGGCGATCCACGACGTCGTCCGCGACCAAGAGATCGGCGCGGCCGCCCGTGGCGGTGCTCGTGATGCCCAGCGCCTCGACGCTCGCGTCGCGGTGCCTGGCCGTACGACTCAGCACGAGGCGGTGAGCGTTCCACGGGGAGTCGGTCTCCGGGACCAGGTGCGGGAACACCTCGAGCACACGCGGGTTCGTCCTGATGTGCTGGTCGATCTCGAAGAGGCGCTCCTTCGCGCGGCCGTCGCTGGCGCACACGATCTTGACGCGCAGGTTCGGGTCGTTCCCGAGCTCCCAGATGACGCGGCCGACGACGTTGCTCGTCTTCGCGTGGTCGCGCGGCGCGATGCCCATGACGCGCTGATGGTGGTCCCAGGCGTCGTGCCACTCGTCGTGGAACCACTGCTGCTGGTACGGCATCCCGCTGCGCTCGTCGATGAAGCAGTACTCCATGAAGGCCGGGGCAGACCCGCGCGCCTTGACGATCTGGCGCTCCCTCATCGCTTCGGCTCTCCGGATGAGGTGGGCCCGTGACGGGGCGTTGATGTAGTCTATCCGGTTCAGGCGCGGGAGGTGCCCGACCGGCGGCGAGAAATTCCTGTGGACCGCGCCTTGCATGCTACTCCCGCGAGGCGTCGTACTCGTAGACGACGTTCCCCTGCTCGTCGACCTCGACCGGCTTCATGATGCCGCCGAACATCGTGTACGGCGACTGCCCGGCCTTCGGGTTGTTCCACAGCCAGCGCAGGTAGGTGAAGAACGTGTGGTTGTAGTGCTTCGCCCGGCGCTGCACGCTGCCCGTGTTGAACGCCGTCGCCGTCTTCCACCGCACCTTGTCGAGCCCAGCCGCGATGAGCTCCGGTTCGATCTCGGAGAAAGAGATCCGGCCGTTCCGCTTGCACCGCACGAGCGCCTCGCAGAACTGCCCCCGGTTGTAGTTCCAGTCCTCGGTGAGCCCGCAGCAGGAGCCGTTGTCGCAGCGCTCCTTGAAGTGCGCGTCGCTCACGTAGAAACGCATCCCCACCGCCCGGGCGGCCGCCTCCATCTCGTTGACGAACTGCCGCTTGATGTTCCGGTTGAGCCGCAGGTAGCCCGTGCCGCGGCTGTACTTCGTGTACAGCTTCAGGTAGTCGAACCCCGACACCTCCTCGAGCATGGGCAGGTGCTTCGCCAGCGTCGGGCTCCTGCGCTCGAGGCAGAAGAACTCCGTCGAGAGCGCCGTTGCCCCGCGCTCGCCGGCGAGACGGATGAGCTCCTCGTGCGTCGGGTTGCTGATGCCGAACATGAACGGCCGCAGGCGCAGCGTCGCCCCGCCGCAGTCGAGCTTCGCGATCTTCTCGATGGCCTCGAGCCGCTTCTCCGGCGGCGGGACACCGATCTCGACCCGGCGCGCCTTCTCGCGATCCAGGGTGATGATGCTGACCTTGACGTTCCAGTTCTTCCGCCCCTTGAACAGCTCGGTGTAGCGCGGGTCGTCGAGCCACCAGACGCCCTTCGTGGAGAAGCACAGCGGGTAGTCGATCTCGGCGAAGAACCGGAGCAGCTCGAGCCCGCGCCCGTGCTACGTCTCCAGCGTGCAGACCGGATCGGACATCCCGCCCCACTGCATCGTCTTGCGCGCCGCGACGTAGGTTCCGAACTGCGACGACTCGGGCTTCGTGAATGTGCGCTTCACCTTCTCGACGTTCACCCAGTACGCCTCGTGCGCCTGGTACTTCGCCCGCCTCTCCTCGTCACCGAGACCGCGCTGGTACGCGGCGAAGCAGTAGACGCAGGAGAAGCCGCAGTTCGAGTACTGGTCGAACGTCATCGGCATCGAGCAGTCCGCAATCTCCGCCGTCCACCTCGGGCTCTGGTACCACTTCTCGTTGCTCATGGCGTGGCCGTCTCCTCTACCTCGGGGGCCGAGCGCATCTTCGCGACGATCTCCTCGGGGGTGAGGCGCCCGTCGAGCTCGCGCGCCGTGGCCCCGTAGTCGCGCCACAGGTTCTCCACCTTCGAGACGCGGCCGCGGATCCACTTGGGATCCTGGTTGCTGCCGCGGGCCTGCCTGCGCTGCGCTGCCAAGCCGTGCGGAACCTTCAGCAGGAAGGGCACGATCCGGATCCTGGCGAAGGCGCAGGCCATGAAGAACTTCTCGTTCGCGAGGCGGTCTCCCTCGGCGAAGAACAACTCCGAGTCGGCGTCGTTCATCATCGGGATGACCTTCGGCTGAACGTTCATCGGCAGGGCATCCGTCCCGCTGAACGACTCCCTGCGCGCACCGAGTTCGATGCCGCGCGGGTGGATGATGTGCGCGAACGGTTCCGCCTTCGCCTCGCTGGGGACGCCGCGGAACAGGCACTCGGCGACCGTGCTCTTTCCGGCGCCCGGCTCCCCGAGCAGGTAGACCAAGTACTTCATTTCTCTCCCTTTCCCTTTCTGGCTTCCCTGGTTTTCGGCTCGTGTCCCAGAAGATCAAGCAGTTCGCTATACCCGAACCCG
>JBDKUT010000052.1:0-5328 GCA_039679545.1 Thermotogota bacterium | reverse complement strand
TCTGGAGAGCTCCCGAGTGGAGTAATCAGCGACCATAGTACTTGGCCAACCCTTGGAGGCTTCTCACAGGGCAGCGCGGCCGAGTTGCCTGTGTCGGGCGAGTGGGAACGATCGCGCAAGGAGCCGGCTGAGGTTACCGCGGCCTCCGTGGAACGGGTCATTGATCGCCTGAACGAGCTGAGGAGGCATTCCTGGGAGTGGGTTCGATACACGCCTCTGTCAGCAAAGCACCCAAAGAATGTCGAGCACATCAGCGGTCGTTTGCGAGAAGGCTTCTCCGAGAATGACCTGCTGCTTGTGCTAGAGTATCTCGCAGTAGCGGATGGGGGGAAGGATGCTTCTCGCCGGTACTTTGACTGTGTTACGCCGTTCAACACAAAAAACTTCGAGCGAAATCTCGCCCTGGCGCGAGAGTGGGATGCTCGGGGGCGTCCGGTCGTTCTCGGAAGCGCCTCCTCCCAAGCGGCGTCGGGCCACGATCCAGACATATACGAGAAGCGCGTCAGGGGGGGCGGCAGATGATCCGGGGAATGCCATACGGCAAGAGGTTCGAGCATTGCACGTTCGAGAACTTCGAAGTCACGGAGAAAAACCAAGAAGCATTCTCCGCATGCCGCCGTGTTGCGGAAGCGGGCAAGGTCGGTGTCCTCATCATGGGGAAAAACGGCCTCGGCAAGACACATCTGCTGGTGGCGATGATGAAGGAGTACGATCGGCGACGTTCCAGTCCTCCGAACCAGGCCACGAAGCAGGACCTGATAGCGATTCCACCCGTGGAGGAACTCGTCCGCGACGCAGGAGAGGCGAGGGACACCGGCTTTCCCCCGGCCCTCACCGCTGACGAGATCGAACGGCAGGTGGTTGTTGAGTATTGGCCTCTACTCGATCTGACAAGTGAACTGCGGTCTGAGGTGGCCCACGGTTCTCTCGAGGTCTCCCGTCGTTGTCGCGAATGCGATCTCCTTGTGCTGGATGACTTCGGGGCCGAACGGGTCACGGACTTCGTCCTTGAGGAACTGGAGCGCATCGTGGACTGGCGATACCGCCTTATGAAGCTGACAGCGATTGCCACCAATCTTAGTGACTTCCGGCGAATCACTCAGAAGTACGGACAGCGCACGATCTCGCGCTGGTTTGGGTCCTGCGAGGTGGTCAAGATCCTGGGAGACGACCGCCGAGCTACGATGGAACCCAGCTAGGATCCTCGATCGGCAGCGACGCGAGTGCCCCTGCGATGCACAGGCGGGCAACGTGCCGGCTCACGGGGGACATCGTGTTGTACGGCGGCTCCGAGAGGATGCACTCGACAACCTCGGCGTCCGTCCTGCGGGACCGCAGCGCAGCGACTCGCCCGAGCCATCGCTCGAGGGTGGCCGCGTACTCGGCGAGGCGAGCGACGGCGCGGTCGGCGAGCCCGAAGTGGGCGAACGCGATCGTCTGTGGCTCGAGATCTCGCAGCGCGGCGAGCGTCGCGAGACCCTTCTTGAGATCGAAGCGAGGGGGCACGGTTAGCGGCAGGTCGACGGGAACGTCGTGGTGTCCGACGGCATCGCCTGCGAACAGGACTCGTCCTCCGCGCTCGAACCAGCAGACGTGGTGCGAGGCGTGTCCAGGGGAGTAGACCGCGTCGAGCACCAGGCCTCGTCCGAGATCGAGCGTCTCTCCGTCCGCGCAAGCGCGCAATCGCGTCTCGGGGACCGCCGTCGGACGTCCGTAGTAGGGGAAGAGGTCGGGGCTCGCCGCCCGGACGCCCTCCTCGAGCCGCGTCGGGTCCGCCAGGTGCAGGAGTGCGCGCGGATGAGCGACGACGGTTGCCTCGGGATGCTCGGCGAGCAGGACGCCGGCGCCCCCGGCGTGATCGAGGTGCGCGTGGGTGATGAGGATCCAGTCAAGACGGACACCGTGAAGCCCAGCGAGCAGCCGATGAGCGCTGCGAGCGGTTCCGGTGTCGATTAGGGCGGTTCGCTCTCCACGCAGGAGGTAGGCGGCCCCGGTGCCGTGTTCTCCGAACTGCTCGACGTCGAGCGTCTCCAGATGGGCATGTGCTGGACGAGTCATGGGTTGTGAAGAGCTTACAACGGGCCAGGGCGACAGGCGAACGCTCCCGCTGTCGGGTCCGAGGACGAAGCGCGGGCGCCGGGCGTACGGAGTGGCGGCGCTTAGCGTAGGTGCGGGAAGAGACCCGGGGGCCGCTCGAACGAGGTGTCAGAAAGACTCGAGGCCGCGGTGTCCGGCCGCGGCCTCGGCCTGCGGAAGGAGGCTAGTGCTGCCCCTCTCGTTCGTGTAGCCTCCCGGAGAAGGCCCACGAGCTCTCGTAGCTTTTACGCTTCAGCCGAAGACAGCTCCCGCGGACCGAAGAGGACGTGTTGTGCGCTCGAAGGAAGGGATACCAGAAGACCTTCTAGGTCCAAGTAACCAACCAAAGACCTCAGCTCCTTCGGCGGCTCGGCGGCCATGGGATTGCTCCGTTAGGCCCGTAGCTTTGCGTCCCCGTCTTTCGGCGGGTTTGCCGTTTCGGGTAGTGGCTTCACTATACAACGCATCATAGGGAAAAACAAGGGCATTGCAGCAGCTTCCCGAAAACGAGAAGTTGACGCCGCCGTCCGATTCCGCAGAATCAGTGGAGATCATGGACGCTCTCTCCCTGTTTCAACCTGCCGTCGCCCGTTGGTTCGCCGAGAGCTTCGCGGAGCCCACTCCCGCGCAACGCCTCGGGTGGTCCCGAATTGCCCAGGGCGAGCACACGCTGATCCTGGCACCGACCGGGTCCGGGAAGACGCTGGCTGCGTTCCTCTACGCGCTGAACGAGCTTGTTGCAGAAGGCCGGAGTCACTCGGCGGAACGCTCGGGGGTCCACACCCTCTACGTCTCGCCCCTGCGCGCCTTGGCAGCAGACATCGAACGGAACCTCGATGCCCCGTTGCGCGGCATCCGCGAATGCGGGAAGGAGATGGGCGTCGACGTCGGCGACATCCACGTCGCGGTGCGGACCGGAGACACGCCGGCCGCGGAGCGGCAGCGGATGGTGCACAGGCCGCCGGACGTGCTGATCACGACGCCGGAGTCTTTGCACCTCCTGCTGACGTCGGTTCGGGCGCGGGAGATGCTGCGCACGGTGCGATACGTGATTGTGGACGAGATCCACGCGGTGTCGACGAACAAGCGGGGCAGCTTCCTGTCGCTTCTTCTGGAGCGCGTCGAGGCGCTGACCGCCGGACCTCCTGTGCGGATCGGACTCTCTGCGACCCAGAAGCCTCTTGATCGAATCGCCCGCTTCCTCGGTGGCCGCGACGAGAATGGCGCCTCCCGTCCGGTGGCCGTCGTGGACGCCGGGATGCGGAAGGGACTGGACCTCGCCGTCGTGTCGCCGGTCGAGGACATGACGAAGCTGCCGACGGGCGACGGGGGGCAGCCGACGATCTGGCCGGCGATCTTCGACCGCTTGGTCGACTGGGTCGACGAACACTCCTCCACACTCGTGTTTGCCAACAACCGGCGTGCCGTCGAACGGATCGCCGCGGAGATGAACCGGCGGATCGGCCACGACGCGGTGCGCGCACATCACGGCAGCGTGTCGAAGGCCTACCGGCAGGAGATCGAACAGGATCTGAAGGCGGGGCGCCTCCCGGCGCTCGTGGCGACGAGTTCGCTCGAACTGGGGATCGACATGGGAGCGATCGATCTCGTCTGCCAGGTCGAGACCCCGTCGTCCGTAGCGAGCGCTCTGCAGCGGGTCGGGCGAGCGGGTCACGTGTACCGCGAGACAAGCGTGGGCCGAATGCTGCCGAAGACGCGCGAGGACTTGTGGAGGATGGCGGCCATGGCGCGATCGATGCGCCGTGGGGAAGTGTCGGAAGTCACGATTCCGCGAAACCCGCTCGACGTCCTCGCTCAGCAGGTCGTCGCGATGGTCGCGATGGACGACTGGGACGCGGACGCCCTGTTCGAGCGAATTCGGCGTGCGGAGCCGTTCCACGACTTGCCGCGGGAGAGCTACGAGAGTGTTCTGGAGATGGTCTCCGGGCGGTACAGCTCTCCGCTCTTCCCCGGACTCCGCGCCCGTGTGTCGTGGGAACGAGCAACGAACGCGCTGCGTGCTCTCCCCGGCGCGCGGCACGCGGCGATCTTCTCCGGCGGAACGATCCCCGACACCGCACAATACCCGATGGTCCTCGAGGACGGAACGCGCCTCGGGGAACTGGACGAGGAGTTCGTGTTCGAGCGGAGGGTCGGCGACGCCCTCGTGCTGGGGACCGGGCGATGGAGAATCCTTGAGATCCGACACGATCGGGTCGTTGTCCGATCGTCCGACGAGGCCGAGGCGCAGATGCCGTTCTGGAAAGGGGAGGGACTTGGGCATGACGCCGAGTTCGGAGAACGGCTGGGCGGCTTCACGCGGGAATGCGAGGCGCACGCCGCCGCGGGGGATCTTGCGAACTGGCTGATGGCCGAGTGTGCGCTCGACGCCTCGGCGGCGGAGAACTTGAGTCGCTACGTGCGCGACCAGCTTGCCGAAAGCCCGCTACCGAGCGATCGGATCGTCCTCGTCGATGTTTTCCCGAACGAGGTAGGAGACCCGAGAATCGCGATCCTTTCGCCGTTCGGGCGAAGCTTCCACCTCGCTCTGTGGCTTCTCCTGCGGAGAGCCATTCGCGCCGCGGGAGCAGAACCGCCGGAGGCGATTTTCTCGAACGCCGGCATCCTCGTACGTCCCGGCGCGCTTGGCGTAGAGGCCGTCCTCGATGCGCTCCGATCCCTCGCGAACGCGGACGTGATCCGGTCGATCGTCGAGGAGACGGAGACCACTCCGTACTTCGCTCTGCGCTTTCGACGCAACGCGGCGCGCGCGCTTCTTCTGCCACGGTCACGCCCGGGAAGGCGGATTCCCTTGTGGCTCCAGCGACTCCGATCCCACGACTTGCTTGAGTACGCGAGCCAGCACCCCCGCTTCCCACTTGTGGCGGAGACCCACCGCGAGATCGTCGAGGACGACCTTCCGATCGACGCGCTCAACCGATTCCTCGGGCGGGTTCGATCGGGCGAGGCCGAGTTCGCGGTTCGCCGCGGGCGCGCCCCGACACCCTTTGCGGCATCCCTCGTCTTCGACTTCGTCGGCAAGTACCTCTACGAGGCCGACGAACCCGCACACGCGTCGGCGAGCCAGCCGGCGCGGGCCACCGCGCGCGACGCGATCACGGAACTCCTCGCCGCCGCGCCGACGGGCGCTCCGCTCGTGAGCGCCGAGGCGGCGCGGACGATGGAGGAGCGTCTGCAGGGGCTGTCACCGGTCCACCGTGCGCGAGATGGTGCAGAGGCTGTCGAGCTGCT
>JBDKUT010000051.1:0-6261 GCA_039679545.1 Thermotogota bacterium | reverse complement strand
GACACCACCGCTCCGGCGTCCGGCGCGGAGGAGAAGCCCTCGGGCCTCTCCCAGACCGCTCCGACGACAACGGAGACCGGCCCCTCGCCGGCGCCGGAGCGGCAACCTGACGAGACGCCCGCCGCGAAGTCCTAGCTTTTCGGTTCCATCGACAACGAGCACCCGCGCAGGAAACGTCCGAGGTTGCATGCCGCGACGATGTCGCGTCGCTCGACAACCGTGCTCATGCGGCTGGCGGCGTAGATGGCAGCGATGCGGAGGACGTGCCACGGAACCCGGCTGCCGATGTTCTCGTGGAGCTCGGAGACGGTCTCCATCTTCCGGTCGTGCTTCGCCTGCCAGCGCTCCCACGTCACCCGGGCCTGCTTGGTGAGCACGAGGTACTGAGCACGCTCGGCGAGTCCGTGAATCCGATCGATGGCCTTGCGGATGCGGTTCAGGATCGCCGGCGGCCATTCGGCGCCACCGGGGCCGCGCTTGATCCGTCCCGCGCGGCAGATGTTGAGCCGCGGGATCAACCCGCCCATCCAGTCCGAGCGGCGAGTCGTGCGGATGATCTCCTCGTCGGGCCCCATCAGCAACAGCGTCACGCCGACACGGATCCGGCCGGCAGCGTCGTCGCCGGAGTCGGCCCGGTTCCGCGGCATGTAGTACCCGTCGTAGACCTGCGTCCAGAACGAGGCGCCCTCCATCGATCCGGCCTGGCGATTGTTGGCGAACCAGCTGGCGGCCTCGGTGACGTGCAGGACGGGGTTCGGCTCGTGGATCAACATGTCCTCGAGCGCTCGCCGACCGCCCTCGCCGGAGCGATGCCGCTTCTCGACGTGCGGCAGCACGGCCAGCATGGCGAGCTCGCTCGAGTAGGTCTTCTTGTTGCCGGCCGGCCCGATGAGCAGCGTCCACAGGAACAGCCGTTCACGCCGCGACAGACCGTTGTCCCATGTGAGATACGCGCAGGACACCGGGTCGAGCACGGCGCCGAGCAGCGTCACGATCGAGGCGAGGTGGTAGACCTGCGGCGTGCGGGTGAGCTTCGACGCCTCCGAGACGTAGTAGGGCAGGAGCCCCGTCGTCGGCACCATCGACGGAAACGGGATGGTCCGTGTCTGGATCACCGCTGGCCCTGGTCCGACTTCGGCTCGGACGCGCCGGACACGAACGACGCCAGGTGCCGCTCGAGCAGCCGCTCGACGATGATCGAAGCCGACACGCCGGTCTCGGCCGATGCCATCCGGAGCCGCTTGTGGATCTCCGCCGACAGGTAGATGTTCGTGGAGTTCTTGGTCTTCTGCTTTCCCATGCGCTCATTGTGGCATCGTGGCATGCCACCGTCAACCGTGACAGAGCCACCTTGCGGCATGGGGCCCCCAGAGGGCAGGCTTGAACGGTGAACCCTGGCACCCTCCCACGATCGAACCTCAAGCGCGGCATCGGACGCCGAATCCACCACGTCCGGAGGGACTTCATCTGGAACCCCCGGACGCACGGGGTCGACGTCGCGATTTCGTCCTTCTGCCACCGGTTCGGGATCTTCGACCGGCAGACGCGCCAGGCTCAGAAGCCGGAGGCGTGCCGGCTGCTCATGTACGCCCACTTCATGCAGGGCAACCCGCGGAACACCGTCGAGGCGGCCGTCCGCTCGAACAAGCCGATGCTGCTCGGGCAGATGATGAAGCGCCTGCAGCGGATGTTCGCGACGGCTGAGCAGAAGGAGCAGGTCCGCGTCAACGTGAGGCCGCACTTCCACGTCACGATGGACGACGCACTCTACCGCGCGGCGAGCTCGCTCGAGCAGAACTACCGCGAGTACGACGGCATGGTGGACGACAGCAAGCTGGTGGCCGACGTGATTCGCTCGGGTCTGCGCGTCCAGCACCTCGAGTCGATCGCCGTCGCCTACCAGCGGAGGATGGACCCGATCCGCGATGCCGTCGCGAAGGTCGAGTCGATCGCCAGGACGATGCTCGTGCACGCCGTCGGCCAGGAGCGCCCGATCGAGGATCTCCTCCGGCGGGCGGTGTAGGAGGACTCCATGAATCCTCGGTCTGGTCGATTCCGCTCGCCTGGTGTCGGCGGCAACCTCGGGGACGGCGCCTGGTCGTCGATCACCGCCCCGATGCTCGGCGAGCTCAACGCCGGCATCATGGCCGTGCAGGTCCAGCGACGGACCGGGATGCCGACGACGGCGGACGACATCATCCGCCGGTGTGCCGCGGCGCGCGTGCGCGACGAGCGCGGCGGAACCGACCCGATGGTCCAGGCGAAGCTCGCCCTGGCGACCGCGATCACCGGAGGGTCGTCTCCGACCGAGGCAGCCGGCACCCTGCTCAACACGTTGGACCCGCTCTATCGGGAGTTCGGCTACTCGCAGGCGAACGGCAAGCTGATCGCGATCATGGACGCCCTGGGAGCCACCGGGGCCGACATGGCGCTCGCGGCCGTCGCGCAGGATCTCATCGCGGCCGGGCAGTCGGTTCTCGGATCGGTCGCCTCGTCCCTGGTGGAGTCGATCTCGAGCCTGATCGGCGACTCCGGGTGGATCAACGACGTGGCGAGCGTCGTGTCCGACGCCGTGGCGAACATCACCAAGTTCATGCCGTACCTCGCGGCCGTCGTCCGCACCGGCATGGCGCTTGCGGAGTACGTGCAGAGCCTCTGGGGTCCGATCCGCGGGGCCCAGGTGAACGCCTCCGCGTTGGAGTGGTGCAGTTTCGGTCCGCGGTTGTACGCCGTGCTTGCGCGGCTCGACGGCCTCGACGCTGGTCGGCAGGCGGACTGGACGGGCGAGTTCAGCCCGTTCTACTACGAGGACACGATCTACAACGCGAACCTCTACGGGCTCGTCCCGTCGATCCGCTGCCTCGACGTGCACCAGTACAAGCTCCACGGCGCAGCGTCGAATCTGCCGAAGTGGCGCCACGTCTTGTCGGGGATCTCGGCGATCCGGTACGCGAAGGACAACCGCGACGGACTCGCGCTAGCACCCGGACTCGGAGCCGAGATCGTCAACGGCTGCAGGGGGCAGGCCGCCGGCGACATGGGATCGATCGTGATGATCCGCCCCTACCGCTGGTATCAGAACCAGGCGGCTTTCAGGGCGGCCTCGATCGCCTCCCTGTTCGTCAACGGCATGGTGTGCTGCATCGAGGGCGTCGGTGAGTGGGTCTACGGATGTCGTGGCATCGCCGGACGCACCGAAGACGACCGCGAGTGCTACAACGACAACAGCCCGTTCTACTCGCTCGGCTACCCGTGGAAGGGGAAGTCGTGGTGGGTGACGTGGGGCGAGTACCACGGCTGGGGACAGCAGATCCTCATGCTCCCGCCGAGCAGTGTTCCTGCCCCGGACCGCACCTTCACGTCCACGGGTGCCCTTCGCAGCTGGTTCGTCGGAGCGATCCGGAACCGCTCGCTGTGGATCCCGATCGCCGACATGAAGGACGGGCACCCCGAGCTCCCGCGTGCCGGCACGGCAGGGTCGATCTCGACGATGCAGGTTTTCCGGTCCAGCGGGATCATCCCCAGCTTCATCGATCCGTCGATCATCACGGGCGACAAGGAAGAGAAGAAGGACGACACGAAGTGGAGCACGGGGACCAAGGTCGCCGTCGGCGCCGGCGTCGTCGGCGCCATCGCAGGGATCACCAAGCTGCTCCGGTTGTGGTGAGCGGCGAAGGAGCGTAGGGCATGAGCACCATCGGACATTCGGCCTCCATCCCCAGCTGGGGCGCCTCGACGCCTCCGTCGGGAACGCAGAGGATCTACGTGGACGGCACCTCCGGCTCCGACGCGAACACCGGCGGAAACTGGGCGAACGCCTTCCTGACGTTCCGCCGTGCGGAGATCGCGGCCAGGGCGATCCTGTCCGAGCTCCCCGACGGCGTCGACGTCATCATCTACGTGCGCGGCGCGTTCGCCACCTACGAGGTGCTGGACCTGAACGACTGCCTCTCCGGCCTGAGCCGGGTGTACGTCGTCCACCCGTTCGACCAGTGGACGATCTCGGGAGCCGGGGCCGACACGGGTGCCCTGACTGCCCTGCCTCCCGCCCCCGGCGACGAGGCGCACAACCTGCAGGCCGTCCAGCCGGCGTTCGTCGTGAACGGGACGATGCTCGGCCACGTACTGCGGTTCGAGGAGAACGACGGCATCGCGACCGACACCGCCCTGGCGACGATCGTCCAGGTGGACGCCGTCCAGAACTACGTCTGGATCACACGCGATGCCAACTCGGCGTTCCCAGCCTGGGTCGCCCCCGGGACGTGCAATCTCTCGGTGCTCGAGCCGACCATGACCGGAGCCTCCAACCTGACGGTCGTCCTCGGCGGTTGCGCCGCCGATCCGACCCAGGCCGGCGCTCCTCCGGTCCAGAAGCGCTCGTGGGTCATCGGGATGCGCGACACGCTGGTCGTGGCGCAGGGCCCGTGGTGCGGGGCTGCTGGGCTGTTCGCGAGCACGATCATCGCCGACGGCGACTATTTCGCCGGCTGCTACGCTCGCGACGCCTGGGGCGTGACGCTGCCCGGCCTGGCGGACGCCCTGGCGCAAGAGTTTGGGATCTACACCGGGGCCGGGTTCGTCGGCTTCGACCACTACCTCGGCAACTCGGTGCAGGGAATGACGCTGCGGGGGAACGACGCCCTGGTGATGGGCTACTCGTCGTTGGAGATCACCGTCGAGGGAGGCCAGGGCAGCCGGATCCTCTACTGGCGAGCCCCGGCGGTTCACGCGTCGGCGCCGTGCACCGTGAGTGCGGTCCAGGGAATCGTCGCCCCGAACGGCGGGGTGTACGCGATGATCGCGGATGCCGACGGCGCGAACCTCACCGTCGGGCAGATCGGGTACGAGGCCGGCGTCGGCGGCGGCGTGACGCCGTTCCTGAACGCCACGCTCGGCGGGGTAGTGAACCTCGCCGCATCCAGCGTGCCGCTCTCGACGCGCTACTGCAACGTCGCGGCGCTGCCGTACACGATCATCAGCGCCACGGCTGGCGGAGAGGTGAACTGCACGGGTCGCCCCGGCCTCACCTTGCTGGCGCAGGAGAACTTCATCCGGTGCGAGTACGACGCCACCGTGCGCCTGCTCGGCCTGAACGGGTCGGCGGCGATCGGCGCGCAGCCCGGCGGAGGCTCCGACGTCCTGATCCGGCACGGTGGGAAGCTCGTCATCGGGTCCCCGATGGTGAAGACGGCGACCAACCCGTCGGTCGGCGGCTACGTCGCGCAGCCGGTGCTCGAGGTCGGCTACGGTGGTCGGGTGTTCGCGGTGCGGGACGGGTTCGTGCCCGGCACCCTGACGCTGCCGGCCGGATCGGGCGACCACGCGACGGACTACGGTGCCGAGGGCGCCATCACGATCTACCAGAACAGCGACGTGCAGATCGCCGAGCTCGCCGGCGGCGGCGCGGGAAGCCTCAACGTGGCGTGCACGATCCGGCACGGGTCGAAGCTCTGCCACGCCGGGGCGGGGATCTCCGGTCTGCTGCCGATGCAACTCGGCGGTCTCCCGGTGCAGGCGTGGCCGGTCGTCGTGACGACGGATCCGGCCGAGTTGGCGATGGTGCTGCCGAACGCTGCGTAGCGTCGGCGCGCGAGGAAGGTGAACCATGGCAGTCGAGTCTCGCTTGCAGCTGCAGCCGTACGACGACGTCGTCCGGTACTACGTGGACGGAACGAACGGCCTCGACGGTGCCCTGGGGACGTCGTGGGCGACGGCGTGGAAGACGCTGGCCTTCGCGCATAGCCGCATCGCGCAGATACTCGCCACGAACCCCGACCACCTACGGCTGGACCTGTGGCTTCGCGGCGCTTTCGCCAACGAGGATCTGACCCTCGCGGGCTCCTTGGCTGGAACCACGACGGTCAACGTGATTCACCACGTCGACGACTGGACCGAGGTTGCGACAGGCACCCTGACGACGGTAGCAGCCACGGCTCTGGCTTGTGGCCTACGGGAAATGACCTTCACCGGGTTCGTGTTGGACGCCACCTACCAGGGACGGTGGATCTTCATCGAGGACGGGACCGGGAAGAGGTTCCCGTTGCAGATCCTTCGGGTTAGTGGGGCGACGGCGTGGGTGAGCCAAACCACGCTTCCAGGTTGGGTTGTCGGCGGAGACGTTTTGGCGGTATCCGTGCGCGAACCATCGATCAGCGGCATCAAGGAGTTCAACTTCTCTCTTTCGTTCTCAAACGATTGGGTGTCCGGGTACGCTCCGTACAGGCAACTTGTCATTGGCGTTCCGATGGAGTTTTTCATGGC
>JBDKUT010000050.1:0-1762 GCA_039679545.1 Thermotogota bacterium | reverse complement strand
TCGCGCATCACCTCGAGGGGGCGGCGGCCGTACACCTGCACGCAGTAGTCGTCCTCGTCGCTTGTTTCGGCGAGGTGGGTGTGGATGCGGGCGCCATACCGACGCGCGAGTGCGGCCGAGTCTTTCATGAGCCGTTCGCTTACGGAGAAGGGGGAGCAGGGGGCCAGGGCCACTTTGCGCATGGCGTCGGGCGCCGGGTCGTGGAAGCGGCGCAGCGTCTCCTCGCTGTGGGCGAGGATGCTGTCCTCGTCCTGCACCGTGCTGTCGGGGGGCAGACCCCCGTCCTTTTTCGAGCGGGACATCGAGCCCCGGGTCGGCGCAAACCTGAGGCCGATGTCGGCCGCCGCGCGGAACTGCAGCGAAGGGATGTCGCCGCCGAAACCTGTTGGGTAGAGGTAATGGTGGTCGGTTGTCAGCGTGCATCCGGTCTTCGCGAGCTCGGCCATGGCCAGCGTGCTCGACCAGTAGACGGCTTCGGGGTCGAGGTATTTCCAGATTTCGTACAGATAGACGAGCCAGTCGAAGAGTTTCGCGTCCTGGACCGCGGGCAGATTGCGGGTGAGGGTCTGGTAGAAGTGGTGGTGCGTGTTGACGAGGCCAGGCAGAACAACGTGGCGGGAGGCGTCGATCACCGTAGCGCCCTCGGGAGCCTCGATGGTCGGCGCGATTTTCTCGATGCGGTTACCGTCTACGAGAATGTCGACGTCCCTCAGAAGGTCGAAGCGGCGGCGCGCCGAGCGGACCGCCTTGGCGGTCTGTGTGGCGCCAGCTGCGCCGTCAGCGCCCGTTTCTGTCCCTCTCGTCGCAGCCGGCACCGCGACGGCAAAGCAATCCTTGAGGAGGATCACCTCAACACCTCCGCGTTGAAGTCCTCGATGAGACCATCGAGGGCGCCGACCTGACCGTGCAGTCCACCCCAGTAGTTCCGGTAATCGTCCCACTGTGCGCGAAGCTCGGAGAGATCCTTGCCGAGCTGTTCGATCCAGGTGAAGTACTTGAGGTTGTGGGCGCGGCGCTTGTCGACGTGCGTCATCTCGAACACATGGTCGACCGAGAGCCCCGCCAACCTGTCGAGGTCGCGGTCCGCCTGCCTCTGGTCGTAGGCGCCACGCTCCGCGGTCAGCTCCGCGAGCCGCGACTGGTACATCGCCATCGAATCGGTGAACATCGTGAAGACGATGTCGTCCTCGCCGAGCTCGTAGTACTTCGCGAACTTGATGGCGGCGATGAGGTTGCCGACCCCGGAGATGCCGAGCCACTCGAGCTTTTCGACGACGGCCGGGTCCGCGCCCGCATCGATGAGGGCCTTTCGGCCTGCCGGCTCGTTGAAGAGGCGGATGAAGCGCATCGGAAGCTCGTCGTCGACGCCGACCGCCGCGTCCGTGTCGCGGAAGTTGTGAATCCAGGGGATGTGCTTGTCGCCGATGCCCTCGATGCGGTGGCCGCCGAATCCGTTTTCCAGGATGGTCGGGCACTGCAGGGCCTCGCCGACGGCGAGCTTCGCGCCGGGAAATTTTTCCTTGATGTAGGAGCCCGAACCGAGCGTTCCGGCGGAGCCCGAAGAGAGCACGATGCCGCCCACGTGGGAGTTCGGTCCGCCGACCGCGCGGAAGACTTCTTCCATCGCCGGCCCCGTGATCGCGTAGTGCCAGAGGTGGTTGGGAAGCTGATCGAACTGGTTGAAGATGACGACATCGCTGCGGGTCTTCTGCAGCTCGACGCACTTGTCGAAGATCTCTTTGACGTTGGATTCACATCCCGG
>JBDKUT010000049.1:0-15838 GCA_039679545.1 Thermotogota bacterium | reverse complement strand
AGATCATGCCGGCCTTCCTGCGTGGCGTGAGCGCCGCGGTGCCCCTGCGGTACATGGCCGACGTGATGCGGTACGTGACCGGCGTGATGGACATGAGCGCGCTCCGCTTCTGGGTGATCTGCGGCATCTTCTTCGCTTCGGGCATCGCGCTTCTCCCCGTTCTCTCCCGCTACGTCGTGCGCGTCGACCGCCGCTAGGCCTGTCGTGGCGGTAACGCAGTTCCGTCCCTATAATCGACGATAAGGAGGTGGGGCATGCGACTGTACAACACCTTGACGAAGAGCCTCGAAGAGTTCGTTCCGTCCGACGGCAGCACGGTGGGGATGTACGTCTGTGGCCCCACGGTCTACGACCACCTGCACATCGGCAACGTCCGGCCGGTGCTGGTCTTCAACGCGCTCCGGCGCTACTTGGAGGCGTTCCACGGGTGGCGTGTCGTCTACGTCCAGAACGTGACCGACGTCGATGACAAGCTCATCAACCGGGCGACCGAGACGGGACAGTCGGTCGGGGACCTCGCGAAGACGTACACGGACGCGTACTTCGCCCTTCAGGACGCTCTCGGCGTCGAGCGCCCGTCGGCAAGCCCGCGGGCGACGGAACACATCGGCGAGATGGTGGAGTTGATCGCCCGCATGGTCGACAACGGGTCCGCCTACGTGCGCGACGGCGACGTCTACTTTCGCGTGTCGGCCGTCGAAGACTACGGCCGGCTTTCCGGGAGAAGCCTCGACGAGCAGGAAGCGGGGTCGCGCATCGAGGTGTCCGATCGGAAGGAGAACGCGCTCGACTTCACGCTCTGGAAGGCGGCGAAGCCGGGCGAGCCCGATTGGCCTTCGCCGTGGGGGCGCGGTCGGCCCGGGTGGCACACCGAGTGCGTCGTCATGTCGCGCAAGCACCTCGGCGACCGTCTCGACATTCACGCTGGTGGGAACGACCTCATCTTCCCGCACCACGAGAACGAGATCGCGCAGGCCCGGGCGACGAGCGACAAGCCGTTCTTCCGATTCTGGATGCACAACGGCATGCTGCACATGGGCGAGCAGGAGATGCACAAATCGCTCGGCAACTTCCGCTACGCTTACGAGATCCTGGAGAAGCACGAGGCCGAGACGGTCTGGTACTTCTTCCTCTCCCGCCACTACCGCAAGCCGCTCGACTTCTCGGACGAGGGGTTGGTCGCCGCCGCCGCCGCCGTGGCTCGGGTTCGGCGCCTCTTGGACGACGTGGACTCCGAGCTGCGGAGCGACGACGGCCAGCTGGGGAAGGGCGGACGTGACTTCGTCGGGCGCCTTGCGGCATTTCGCGATCGGTACGTCGAGGCGATGGACGACGACTTCAACACCGTCGGCGGATTGGGCGTCATCCAGGAGTTGGTGAATGAGATCAACCGGTTCCGCGCCGAGGCGACCGGCGAAGACCGGCGGGCCCTGCGCGAGGCCGCGGCGCTCGTGCGCGAACTCGGCCGTCCCCTCGGCCTCTTTCAGCGACAGACTGCCGCCGACCGTGGCTGCGAGGCGGAACTGATGGACCTCTTGATCGAGCTGCGCGGCGAGCTGCGGCGTCGGAAGGAGTTCGCTCTCGGCGACCGAATCCGCGACCGCTTGGCAGGAATCGGCATCCTGCTCAAGGACTCCCCGCAAGGGACGATCTGGACGAAGAACGTCCCTTAGCGAGACCGAAGAGGCCGCTCCGAGATCAGGGACTCGATGATCTCGCGTGCCTGGATGAGATCGGGTGCTTCGCGATACGACACGCCGACCGGAATAAGAGCCCGCATCCACTCCGGCAGGTGGACAAGGAGAATCTCCGCGACTCCTGCTTGGTGAGCAGCGAGCGCGTCGAGGTGCGCGTCGCCGATCGCCAGTGCGTCACGGGGACTGACTCGGAAGTGGGCGAGGGGAAGGAGAAGCGCCTTCGGGTCGGGTTTCATCGCTCCGTCGTCGCGCGTCATCACGAGGTCGAAGGGCATCGGATGCCTCGCGAGAACCGTCTCCGTGCTGACGCGGGAGTTGTTCGTGACCAAGGCGCAGGCGATTCCGGCGTTGTGCAGGGCGCCAAGAAGCTCGAAAGTCCCGGGGACGACCTCCCCTCGCTCTGCTCCCTCTCGCTCCGCGGCGTGCAGGATGTCGAGGCAGCGCGCCCGCTCGGCTTCCGAGGCTCCCTCGAGCTGGGTCATGATCGGGCGTCCATCGGGGACGAGGCCCATCGAACGGCGAAGCTCGATCCAGTCAAGGCGGGAATCGAACACCGTCCCGTCCATGTCGAACAGGACCGCGCGCAGACGCATCGACGATTACCGGACGTTGTTCACGTGAAGCTGGACCTGATCCGTGTAGCGGACCCCCTGTGCGTCGGTCAAGGTCAGGGTGACCCAAACCTCCTCGCCACTTGGGAAGTACGTCGTCGGGGCGAAGTACATCGGGTCGCCGACCGCCGGATCGAGGAAGTAGCCCTTCGTTGCCGACCACTCGAAGCGCATGCTCCGGCATACGGGCTGGGGCACGGACGCGTGCAGCTGGATGAACGAGCACTCGTCGACGCAGAGCGGCATGTTTCGATTGATCTGCGGGCGGACTCCACAGGCGGGCTCGCAAGAGGGCGCCGCGGCGCACCCGGTGTTGCAGGTCGGGACCGCTGTCCCACAGGACGGCGCACCGCAAGGCTTGACCGCGCATGACGGAGTCCCACACGACGGCTTGCTGCAGGGGAGGGCACCACACGGCTCGATGGGAGTGCCACAACCGCCGACAAGGGCCGGAGTCGCTGTGAGAACTTCGGTGGAGGTTGTCGCCGTGAATCGTGCGACGGAGGCTGCGCAGGCGGGACACGGACCTGAAGGCTCGTACCCCACGGGATACGTGAACGGAGCGGCCGTCGCAGCCGGGGTCGGGGTCGCGCCGCTCACTACCGGTTGCCAGTACGTACCGGCGTCGGGGGCCACAGCGACTTCCGTCGTCGAAACGGCCTCCGGCTGCGCTACCGCGGCTTCATCCGACGGGGCCCCTACGAGGAAGAGAAGGGCCAGGCCGGCAACAAGCGCCCCGACCAACACCGCAATCAGCGTCGTGTCATCCACGTGCACCTCCCGGTCGCAGTCCTTCCCCCTAACCCTCTTCCCGGCTCCACGAGGCTACACTTCGAATCGCGGAAAGTCAATACCCATCTAGCGTAACGTACATCACAGAGCAGCGGACGCTGATGCTGTCGCCATAGCCGTGCTACGCGCTGCCCCCATTCCTTGGAGAGCCGGCGGCCTCCTGCCAAAGGAAGCGCATCTCCTCGTTCGAGGCGAGCAGTTCGTCGAGCGGTCCAACCGCCGCGACGTGCCCGTCCTTGAGAAGCACGATGCGGTCGGCACGGCGCAGTGCCGGGCGACGGTGCGAAACGACGAGGTACGTCCGATCCTTGCGGGCGAGCGTTCGGTCCCAGAGGGCCTTCTCGGTCTCGACGTCGAGGGCGCTCGACAGGTCGTCGAACACGAGGAGGTCGGGGTCGCGAACGAACATCCGGGCGGCCGCGGCCCGTTGCCGCTGACCTCCTGAAAGCTTGACGCCGCGCGCTCCGACAACGGTGTCGAGCCCGTTGGCGAGCGTCGTGACGTCCTCCTCGAGAACCGCAAGGCGGAGAGCGAAGCCTAGTTCGGTCTCGTCCTCTGCTCGCCCCAGCAGTACGTTGTCGCGCAACGAGTCGCTGAACAGCTGGGGAACCTGGGGGGTATACGCAGAGCGCGGCGGGATGAAGAAGGTCGAAGGATCGGCCACAGCGGTGCCGTTCCAGAACACGCGGCCTGACGTTGTTGGGAGGAGTCCAAGGATCCCCCGCAGGAGCGTGGTCTTTCCCGAGCCGATGCGACCGGCGATGACGACGAACTCGCCGCGGTCAACCGAGAAGGAGGCGTCACGCACCGAGAAGCCGACCTCCTGCTCCCCGCGCGGCCAATCGACGCAGAGCCGATCCACGGTAAGACGCTCGAGGGGGTCGTCGAGCGCCGGCTCGGCGGGGACCTCCGGGAGGGGGCCGGAGAGGTAGATCGGATGGCGCGCTACGACGTCATCGCGGGTTCCACCGATCAGGTTCGCCATCCGCTCGAGGGACACCCTCGCTTGCTGGAAGTGGATGAGAAAATCGCCAAACGCGGCCATGAACTCGGTCACAACGCCTACGTACGTCACGAACAGCGCGAAGTCGCCGACGGTGAACGTCCCGCTGCGGAGGCCGTCGGCCGCGGCCAAGAGGATCAGTCCGGTCGTCAGCGTCGCGGCATTCCAGAAGAACGAGTGGAACGATTGAGACAGAAGACGGTCGCGCACGGTGGCCCGCAGCCGCTCGCGGTTGAGGCCTTCGATGTACGCCACAACGTGGTCTTGGGCTCCCGCGAGCTGGATGGCTTGCACCCCGTCCATCGCCTCGCCAATAGCTCCCGTGACACGCTCCGTCGCGCGTCGGCTGGCTTCCCGAAAGCGCCGAACGCGCGTCGAAACCCAGCGCGCGCCGACGATCACCAAGAGAAGGGGCAGGACGACGATCAACGTGATCCTTGCGTCGATGGCGAACAGGATTCCGAGCGCCACCGCTCCGTAGACAGCAAAAGAGATCTGGTCGATCAGCCAGCTCAGAAGGTCCTCGAGGGCTTCGGAGTCGTCGCGGATGGTGTTGAGCGCTTCGCCGACCGCGCCGGGCAGAGCCCGGGCTCCCGGCTTCGCGAGGATCGCGGCGAGGAGGTTCCTTCGCAGAAGGACCTGGATCGAGAAGCGATGGCGGATGTCGATCAGGGCGCCGACAAAAATCGCCACCACGCGGACGAGGCCCATGGCGACCACAAGGGCGACAACCGTCCACAGCGTGACTCCTGCGGAGGCCTGGTCCGTGATCGTATCGAAGAACACCTTCGCCAAGTACCCGGCGCCGAGTTCGGTGAGGACGATGGCGATCCACGCGGCGGCGTTGGCCGCGTACAACCCGGGACGGAAGTAAATCAGCTTGAGAAACGCGCGAATGGCCGTCACACCAACACCTCCTCCATCCCCGTCCGCAGGAGGCGAGACAGGTGAGACGACGGATCGCCGGCCAGGGCTTCTCGTTCACCGCGCTCGAGAACCTCTCCGGCCTCAAGGATGGCGATCGAATCGGCGCGCCGAACGGTCGACAGCCGATGAGCGATTACAATGGCAGTGCGACCGGCGAGCAGGCGGTCCACGGCGTGCTCCAAGAGTGCCTCCGTGGCGGGGTCTAGACGCGAGGACGCCTCGTCGAGGATGATGACGGCAGGGTCGGCAAGAAATGTCCGGGCCAGGGCGAGGAGCTGTCCTTGTCCGGCCGAGAGCCCGGCCTCGCCGGTACCGACCACGGTGTCCAGTCCGGAGGGCAAAGCGAGGACCCACTCGCGCAGACCCAGCTCGCCGAGCGCCGCGAGGATCGCCTCGTCGGAGACGGAAGGATCGAACAGCCTCACGTTCTCCCGTACCGAGGCGCGGAAGACCTGGACTTCCTGGGAGACGAGGCGGACACGGGTTCGCAGATGGTCGAGACCAACGTCCCGCACGTCGCGCTCCCCGACCTTGACCGTGCCTTCCTGGCAGTCGTAGAGGCGCGCAACAAGCCGGGCCAGCGTCGACTTGCCGCTGCCCGTGCGGCCGAGAAGACCCAACGTCGTGCCCGTCGGGACGTCAAGAGTGACGTTTCGTAGTGCAACGATGGGATCTCCACCGGTCGCTGCGCCGCCCTGGGGCTGCGACGGTTCGTAGGCAAACGTCACTCGGTCGAGGGCTACAGGGAGAGCCCCAGAGGGAAGCAGTTCGCGGCCGTCGTCCTGGAGTTTTGACGGTGTCCCCAGCATTGCCTGGATCCTCCGGAGACCTGCCTCGGCGCGCTGGAGGTCGGTGATCTGTTCGCGCATCGCGGAGATCGGGCCGTGGAGGAGGTCGGTGTAGTAGAAGACGAGGTATACGGTGCCGAGCGTGATGATCGAGGCCCTCCACAGAGTTGCTCCGACGCCGAAGGCGATCGCCTGGCCAAAGGTGAATAAGGCGACGTTCGCCATCCACATGCCGTATCCCGCAATGCCGGAGCGAAGGCGAACCGGGTACAGCTTTCTGACCAAGTCGAAGAAGCGGCGCATCACGTAGGGCACGCCGCCGTTCGCCCGGATGTCCTCCGTCCCGCCAAGCCGCTCACCGACGAAGCCGAAGAACTCGGCCATCTGCTTTCGATAGGCGGTCCAATGGGGGACGGCGACCTTTCGGATTCGCCCGAGGATCCACACGGTGAAGAGGACGAACGCCAGAATCGGAAGCCCGATCCGCCAATCCTCGCGGAACAGAAGCGCCACGATACCGGCGATCAGGATTGCGTTCCCGACCACGTCGATCGTGAAGCGCGACAGGAAGTTCGATAACGTTGCGACGTCTCCGTCGATTCGCTCGATGAGTTGCCCGGCCGAGTGGTCCTTGTGGAAGGTCGGATCGAGATGGAGGGCGTGCCGCAGGAGGTCGAGGCGGAGCGCGTTCGTCGCCGTCCAAGCCACCGTCTCTCCGACGTAGGTCGCGGCGACGGATACGAGTTGCGCGAGGATGGCAATGCCGAAGAAGAGGAGTGCTCCCCGGATCAACTCCGATCGCGGGCCGCCGGATGTGGCGACATCGATGAACTGCCGAAGAATCTGGGGGTTGGCCAGGCGAAGGCCGATGGTGACGAGCACCAGAGCGGCGAGCACTGCGACCCAACGCGCCTGGGGGCGCAGATAGCGCCTCAAGAAGCCGAAGTACTCCCGCCAGGACGCGCGCACGGCCCTACTCCTTCTCCTCTTCCACTAGGCTTTGCGTCGTGAGATCCCTGCCGGGGCGGAGTTCCCTCTCGTACAGGATCCGCTCACGATCGACGTGCATGCCTGCCCGCTCGTAGACGCGAACGGCACCGGTGAGGCTCGACGCGTCAACCCCTAGAGCGACACGCCGCTTGCCCCGCTTGCCCAGCTCGCGGAAGGAGTGGTGCAGGAGCGCGAGGGCGATTCCGCGCCTCCGCCAAGAGCGGACCACCCCGAGCGTGTTGACGTAACCGAGGTCGGGGTCCTCCGGCTCCATCGCGGAGCAGAGGGAGACGCCGACGATCTCGTCTTCGGCCGTCGTGGCGAGGAACCAGAGACTCGCGTCGAACGACTTCTCTTCCTCGATGACGTGCCGCCAATCGGCCACATCGGCGTCGAGGGGCGATTCGACGTAGCCCCAGTGGTCACGAAACGCGGTGCGGATCGTCCTGACCATCGGCACGAGGTCGCGATCCACCTGAAAGGTCCGCACGCGAATCCCGCTCGGCCACGCGGGCTCGGGCACGGACCCGTTGAGGTCGGCGTTCATCGTGTAGCTGCGGCGGATGGCCGAGTATCCGGACGCATCGAGAAGCTCCAGGCCGGACTCGTCGCGCGTTGAGATCATCTGTCGAACGCTGACGCGCGCGCCCGTAGGGGCCTGGGTGAGCGCGATGCGGACGCGTGCTTCCTGCCACGCGACGAGCGCCGAGCCGATCCCGCGACCGCGCTCCGTCGGGTTCACACAGCCCCAAGCCCAGATCCGGACGTGCGGCGGGTCGATGTCCCACACTTCCGCGTATCCCGCCGGCTGGCCCGATGGGGCGGCCACGACGCGTGTGTCGCGGTCGAGGTCGAACCCGGGGGTTCCCCACTCGACAAGCAGGTTGTCGAGATCGTGAAGGCGCACCCCGAGAACGCGCTCGGAGTCCGCGTTAAACATGGCAGTCAGGGCTTCGGCGTCGGAGGTTCGAGCCGATCGCATGACGAATCCTCTTGGGAGGTTCTGAGACATTGTAGGGTCCTTTGCGTTGGGTGTTCGGCATGGCAGTGCAGCCGAGAAAGGGAAGGGCTACACTGGCCGTCTGTGTGCTTGTTGAGCGAGGGGTTCGCGGGGCCGACTCTCGGCCTCGGACTCTAGAGCGAGAGTGCGGCGAACGCGCTTCCGCAGGCCACGGCCAACGAGGCACAGGACCGAGATCGATAATTCATCGCCACCATGTGCCTCCTTCGCCGGACCTCTCCGGCCTGCTGAGCTGCCTCGCGCCGCAGAAGCGGCGCGCTCGCGATGCTGAACCAGGTCAGTATAGCGGCACACGGATGCAAAGCAAGAGAAGAGCGACTTGCGGCTGACCCTGTCTGCGTCTATTCTTACACGCGCGTCCGGCCGAGAGGAACTCGTGTCCGCTCTGCGCAATCGCCATGAAGAGAGCCGACACGGTTTCCGAGAACCCAGACAGCCACAATCCCTTGGAGTACGTGCCCCGTCGTGACGCGACGCGGGAGACGTACCGGACACTCGGTTTTCGGTGCGGTCTCGAGATCCACCAGCAGCTCCGAACGTCGAAGAAGCTCTTCTGCCGGTGCCCGGCGGGCCTCTACCAGAGCGGCGACGACTACGACGCCCAGCTCGTCCGCCACATGCGGCCCACCCTCAGCGAGCTTGGGGAGTACGACGGGACGGCGCTGATGGAGTACAAGACGCGGAAGAACATCCTCTACAGAATCAAGGGCGAAACGGCCTGCACGTACGACATCGACGACACGCCTCCGTTCGCCGTGAATCGCGAGGCACTCGGGATTGCGATCGAGGTCGCCCTCCTGCTGGAAACGAGCCTCGTGGGCGAGCTCCACATCACCCGGAAGCAGTATCTGGATGGCAGCATCCCCACCGGGTTCCAACGCACGGCGATCGTCGGCATCGACGGCCGCATTCCTGTAGCGGGGAAGCGGGTGGGCGTACGCCAGCTCTCCATGGAAGAGGACTCGTGCCGCGAAGTGAGCGACGTCGGCCATGAACGGATCTACACGACAGACCGGCTTGGGATGCCCCTGATCGAGACCGTCACCGAGCCGGAGCTTCTAACGCCGGACGAGGCCGCCGAGGCGGCGAACTACATCCGGTACGTAGCGCGCAGCACCGGGCACGTCAACGTCGGCATCGGCGCGGCTCGAGAGGATGTGAACGTCAGCATCGAGGGCGGAACGCGCGTGGAGATCAAGGGCGTGCAGCACATCCGCTGGATCCCGGAGCTGACCCACAACGAGGCGTTCCGGCAGAAGGCGCTCCTCCTCGTGCGCGACGAACTCGATCGGCGCAAGGTCGACCTGAAGACGTGGGCCCCGAAGCACGCAGAGCTGTCCGGCGCCAGCCTAGCCGCCGCGGCTCCGATCGCGGGGCCGGAGTCGAGGGCCGCGGTCGTCTGCCTGCCGGGATTCTCCGACCTTCTTGCCTTCTCGACGAACCCGGGCCGCTCGTTCGCCGACGAGTTCTCGGATCGGTTGAAAGTCATCGCCTGCATCGAGAAGCCAAACATGACCCATTCTGAGGACGAAGAGTCGCCGCTGCCGCAGGCGACCTGGCAGAAGCTCGGGAAGCTCGTCGACGCGACGCCGAAGGATGCCGTCGTCCTCGTGTGGGGACCGGCCACTGACCTCCCGACGGCGATCGAGACGGTGATCGAGCGCGGCCGGCTGGCGTTCGCGGGAGTGCCGAACGAGACGCGCAAGGGACTTCCCGACGGGACGACGATCTTCGAACGCGTCCTGCCGGGGCCGGACCGGATGTACCCGGACACCGATTCCTCGCCGATCCCGATCGAGGAGGACGTGATCGAGGCGACGCGCGCTCGCCTGCCGCAGGCTGTAGACGCGCGCCAGGCTCTCCTACAGACGTGGAAAGTTCCCGAGGACGCGCGCGCGTACCTGCTGCGGCGCAACCTCTGCCCGCTGATCGAGGAGCTGGTCGCGGGCGGCATGAAGCCGGTCGCGGCTTCGACTCTCCTTGGACACAACGTCCGCCACGCCATGGGCGATCGCGAGATCGACGGGGCGCGCGTTCGGTGGGCGGTCGACGGGGCGCGCGCAAGAGAGTTGACACCTGACGTGCTTCCCGTCCTGGCGCCGCTTGCGCTCCTGGAACCGACGTCCTCATTCGACGAGCTACTGACTCGTATGGAGTATCACCGAGCGTCGGAGAAGGACGTAAAGGCCGCGATCCGGCGCGAGGTCGAGCGAGGAGGCGACATCCGCAGGCTCGAGGTGCGGGGCCACGTCATCATGGGGCGTGTCCGCGCAGCGGCATGGGGCAACGTTCCGCTCGCCAAGGTCGCGGTGTGGGTCGAGGAGGCGACGCGATGAGCGACGAAGCCCGCAAGGGATACAAGGGCGAAGCCCTCGACGCGCTCGTCCGCTTCCAAGTTGGCGTATGGAGCGACGTCGACATCGACTCCACGCGCGGCCACTTCCGCGGCATCATTCTGCCGCGCTCGGAGTTCGACGACTCACGGCACCTCGTGCTGAAGCTTCCCACAGGCTACAACGTCGGCATCGACGTTCGAACGCTCCGGAACGTCAAGGAGCTCGGACGACGCGAGGCCCACTACAAGATCCCCGAAAAGGAATTCCCGACCTCGCCCGACAAGCCGAACGTGAAGCTCCTGGGGACCGGCGGCACCATCGCATCCCGACTCGACTACCGGACCGGCGCAGTGATCCCGGCGTTCTCCCCCGGCGAGCTCTACGGCGCCGTTCCAGAACTTGCTGACATCTGCAACCTCTCGACGGAGAAGCTGTTTGCGGTGTTCTCCGAGAACATGGGGCCGACGCAGTACATCGCGCTGGCCAAGGCGATCGGCCGCGAGATCGAGGCCGGAATCCATGGCATCGTCATCGGCCACGGGACGGACACGATGCACCACACCGCGAGCGCGCTTGCGTTCATGGTTCAGCACTCGCCGGTGCCGATCGTCATGGTCGGGTCGCAGCGGTCGTCCGATCGGCCGTCGTCCGATGCGGCGCGGAACCTGATTCACTCGACGACCGCAGCGGCCACGTCGGACATCGCCGAGGTGATGGTCTGCATGTTCGGACCGACCTCCGATGAGTACGGGCTCCTGCACCGCGCGACGCGCGTGCGGAAGATGCACTCCTCATACCGCTCGACGTTCCGCACCATCGGCGACATCCCATTGGCGACGGTCACCCGCAACGGAGTGACGCCGCTCCGCCAGGACTACGCCCGTCGACGCGAAGACCGCCACGTCGACATCCTCCCGTACTTCGAGGAGCGGGTGACCCTCACGTACTACTACCCGAACATGCACCCCGACATCATCGACGCCCTCGTCGAGCACGGGTACAAGGGGATTGTCATCGCCGGGACCGGGCTCGGCCACATTAACAAGCCCGTGTACCCCGCCATCGAGCGGGCGACGGCGGCCGGCGTCGCGATCTACATGACGGTCCAGACTCTGTGGGGCTACGTGCACATGTTCGTCTACGACACCGGGCGCGACCTCATGGCGAAGGGGATCATCCCGGCCGAGAACATGCTTCCCGAAGTGGCGTACATCAAGCTCGCTTGGGCGCTCGGACAGACGAGCGACCTTGACCGGGTGCGCGAGATCATGCTGACGCCGATCGCCGGTGAGATCACCGAGCGCGAGCCGCACGACGGCTACCTCGTCTTCCAAGGTGGCATGCCCGAGATCGAGGAGTTCCTCCGCAAAGTGCACAAGTAGACAGCGCGTCGCCTACGCTCTAGACCTATCAAGCGAAGTGAACGTCCGAGGCGCGCAGGAGTCTCGCGCCGGCGGCGGTCCACGCCGCTTCGAACTGCGCGATCACCTGCGCGGCCGAGGTTTCGCCGAGCGATTGAGCTCCGTGGGCGTCGTGCACGACGGTGACCTCGTACCCCTTGCACAGCGCGCACATCACCGTGGCGTTGAGACACCCGAAGGTGGCGAGGCCGCACGCGTAGAGGGTCGTGACGCCTAGCTGCTTAAGAGTGCGCTCAAGGTCCGTCCGGAAAAACGAGCTCGGGAAACGCTTCTCGACGACGGGCTCGCCGGGCCGCGGCGCGATCTCCGAGCAGATGTGCGCAGCCGCGGGATCGGCGGGCGGCACGTCGTCGAGATGCCGGACGTAGACCACAGGCACATCGGCGGCTCGTGCGGCTTCGATGAGCGTGCCGCACTTCGCGATGAGATCGTTCCCGTCGCAGGTAACGAACGGCTCCGGCTCCATGTACTCCCGCTGAACATCGACAACCAACAAGGCGCTCTGTGTCTTCACGGCTGTGTTCCCTCCCTGTGGAAACTTCGCGGCGCGGCGTTAGGGATTCGCGGTGGGCGTGCAGCCGAATGCAGCAAAATCGACAGCGTCGCTGCGGATTCCGAGGGCTCCCACGGCCGCCCAGGTTGAGTTGTAGTAGGCCAGCGTGTCGAGGGTCCCGCCCCCGGAGTGTGCATCGACGAGCACCCACGTCTCGAAGCCGTTCCGGACCGCGCCGGAGGTTGTCGCGCTGACGCATCCGGTGGTCGCGAGGCCGGTGATCAAGAGACGGCGGACCCCGAGACCTCTGAGTGTGGCCATTAGACCCGTGCGCCAGAACCCATCTGCGGTCGTCTTCCACACCGTAAGGTCACCCACGTGCGGTGCAATCGCCTCATCGACTTCAAGCTCGGGGCTGCCCTGAGCGAATCGAGGATCGAGATGCTGAATGTACGCAACCGGGATTCCGACCGCGCGAGCCGCCGCCAGGACTTGCACGAGCTTCTCGACGAGCGGTATCCCGTCGATCGTCGTGAGGTCCATGGTGCGGACGTAGACATTCTGTACGTCGATCACCAGGAGCGCCGTGTCGCAGGCCAGGCAGGCCGTCGGGACCGCGACGGCAAGTATGACCACCGCGCACAGCAGAGGAGCCTTCCTGCTTGTCATGGTTCTGCCCCCTTCGTCCCGACTGCGCCTCGCGCAGGATGTCGGCATTCTGCCCGGGGGTGTTGTCCCATTCAACCGGCGTCAGCGACGTTGTTTGAAGGCTCCCGCTTGCGGCGCGCGAAGCACAGGCCGGACCACGTCGCGTCGATCGAAGCGATCTTGTAGTCGACCCAGCCGCGCTCAAGCCCACGCGCGCGAACCGCGTTCTGGGTAAGGTCGCCGCGCGTTCCGGCCGACCGCTTTGGCCACGCGATCCAGAGCCTGCCGCCGTCCACGACGCAGCCCGCCGCGCGGTCGAATCGGCGAGCCAGCTCCTCCTCGGACTCGACGAACAGGAGAACGACGTCGCCGGGGCACGCGGTTCGAGAGACTGTGACCCCTCTTGCCGAGCCAAGTGCCGCCTCGAATCCCTCCGGGACGTTGCAGAGGACGACGCGGGAACCGTCCTTGATCCCGAGCTTCTTCGGAAGAGGACGTCCTGCGTAGGCGTCCATTCCGCCGGGAACCACCGGAGCAATCGGCGGCAGCGGCGGCCTCTCGAGTGCCGCGGGGAGTCCCGACCACGCCACGAACGCGGCGTCGGGCAGGAGGGCGCGGGCGCTGGCCGTCTTCTCCGGATCCCCCTCTAGAAAGACGATCGGGATGCGTCGGGTGGACGAGTTTCGCCGGAGCCACGCGCCGAGTTCGCGTCCCTGCGAAGGAATGCGCGCGAGGTCGATGACCACGATGTCCGGGGCCGCGTCGGCGACGGCTCGGGGATGGGCGCGCGGGTCGGAGTGCACTACGACGTCGAGTTCCGGCCGGCGAAGCTTGCGGGCGCGGTCCTCCGCCTCGGCGGCGTTCCAATGCACAAGAACGACCCGCCTCACAACAGCCTCCAGGGGTGCGAAGGCTCGGGGGCGCGGGGCGCGCGAGGGGGGTGAGGCGGCGGGGCGGCGTGAGCGAGGAGTCGATCCAGCCGCCTTAGCGCGTCGACTTCCGCGCGTTCTCCGAGAGCAGCGCGTCGAACCGCCCGGCCGAGGAGGTCGATCGTCCGGTCGTAGAGCGCTCGATCGACCGGATACGGGACCCCATCCTTACCCCCGTGAGCGAACCCGTAGCGCGCGGGGTCGTCGAAGCTCGGGGCCTTGCCGTAGACGAGCTCCGCGACGAGCGACAGGGCGCGCAGGGTCTTCCCGCCGACGCCCGGCAGCATCAGAAGCTCCTGGAACGTGGTCGCCTGGGCTTCGTAGGTCTTCGTGAAGATCCGGTCAAGCCGTTCGGGGGCGACATCGGCGAGTAGGATCTCGTGGCGCTTCGGGAGCGAGAGCCGCTTCAGCGCCGTAAGCTCACGGACGACCTCGCCGGGCCGCGCTCGCGCCAGTTCGACGCTCACCTCGCGCGTTTCCTGACTCTCCCGCGCTACGAGGTTCAGGGTCGGTGTGCGGTGGTCGCAACAAATGGCCGCGTGCGGCTCGCAGACGAAGTCGGCGACTCGGTCGGACGTCCAGTGATAGCGCCGTGCCATCCCGTTCGACTCGTTCATCCCCTGCTGAACCACGGCCCAACGCGCGTCGCGGTCGAAGAAGAAGACGTGGTGGTAGATCTGGTATCCGTCCTGGACGGCCGCACTGTCGACCTTGGCGGAGGTGCGGCTGGCGGCTACAAGCCGGCTGGCGTCTGTTCCCGTCCTCTCGGACCAGGCGACGATCTCCTCCGGCGTCTTGCGCGACGCGTTCCCTTTGCCGCCCGCGACGAACAGGCCAAGGTTCTCTTCCTCGCCACGTATCCCTTCCTTGATGGCGCCGCACGCCGTCGTGGTCACGCCGCTCGAGTGCCAGTCGAAGCCGAGAACACAGCCGAAGGCCTGGAACCAGTGGGGATCGCTGATGCGATTGAAGAACCCGGGCGATCCCTCTTCGAGGATCACGAGTTCGACGACCTCGCGAGCGAGCTTCGTCATTCGCTCGAACAGCCACCGCGGAGCTCGCCCGTAGTGAAGAGGAAGGTCAGCGACGCCGGTGCGCATGCCGGGAGTCTACCACGGGCGGCGTTGTGCGGGTGGGCGTCCGGCTAGACGGGCGCCTCCGCCTGGACCCGCGGCACGATGATCCGATCGACCAATCCGTACTCGACGGCCTCTTCAGCGCTCATGTAGTAGTCGCGATCGGTGTCCTTCTCAATCTTCTTCGGCGACTTCCCGGTGTGCTCGGCGAGGATGCGGACGAGGACGTCGCGCAGCCGAAGGAGCTCCTCAGTCTGGATCTTGACATCGGCCGCCTGCCCCTGCGCGCCGCCGAACACCTGGTGAAGAAGAATGCGCGAGTTCGGGAGCGCCGAGCGTTTCCCTTTGGTTCCCGCCGTCAGGAGAACGGCCGCCATGCTCGCGGCCTGGCCGATGCAGATCGTCGCGACGTCGCACTTGACGTAGCGAATTGTGTCGTAGATCGCGAGGCCGGAGGTCACCGAGCCGCCCGGGGAGTTGATGTACAAGCGGATGTCCTTGGTCGGATCCTTCGCGGCGAGGAACAGCATCTGCGCGATCACGACGTTCGCGACGTCGTCGTCGATACCATCCCGCAGGAAGATGATCCGATCCTCAAGCAGGCGTGAGTAGATGTCGTACGTCCGCTCCGCGTGACCGGAGTGATCGATGACGAACGGGATCTGGGCAGGCATCACTCCTCCTTTGCGGGAGTCTCGGGAAGCTCGATTTCCTTCACCACCGCGTGGTCGCAGAGCACATTCAGCACGCGCTCGTTGACCTTGCTGGAACGGTATTCGGACCAACGGTCCTCGGCGCGCAGCCGCGCGGCAAACCGGAGCGGGTCTTCTCCCGCCGCCTCCGCATCGTGTTTCGCCGCCTCTTCGAGCTCGGCGTCGTCAATGACGACCTTCTCGGCTTCGGCGAGCTTCCGCAGGATGAGCTCCCGTCGGAGTCGCAGCTCGATCGACTCGCGGATTCCCTTGCGGAAGTCCTCCTCGGTCGTCTCGCGCCGCTTCAGGTACTCCTCGAACGTGAGCGACGAACGCGAGTCGGCGAGCGACTCCTTGACCTTCGCGATCTCCTCATCGAGGAGTTCGGTCACGAATACCTCCGGCAGCGGGATC
>JBDKUT010000048.1:0-3783 GCA_039679545.1 Thermotogota bacterium | reverse complement strand
CGGCGGCAAGCGCGTCGATCGCGTCACGCAGCGACCGCGGCTGCAGAAGCTCAAACGCAGGAAGCGTCATGGCTTACCTCCACGAGATGGGTCCGGAGAACGCTCCGCCGGGGCGTTCTCCCCAGCGACACAGACACGAGATCCGGTCTGGAGAAGGAACATCACGCTCCCGCCTCCTTCTCTCCAGCCGACCGAAGGTCGGCCCCGCGCACGGAGGCACGGCCCACGGCCCCAATTGCCCGAACGATCGATGCATAGCCCGTGCATCGGCAGTGATTGCCCTTCAGGTAGTCGCGGATCTCGTCCTCCGTCGGCCGCGGGATCTCTTCGAGCAGCCTCTTCGACATCAAGAGCATCCCCGGCGTGCAGTAGCCGCACTGGAACGCGTTCTCATCAATGAAGGCCTGCTGGAGCGCCGTGAGCTGCCCGTTCGCCGCTTCGCCTTCGATGGTTCGAACATCGGCGCCGTCGGCCGAGACGGCGAGGACGAGACAGCCGAGCACCGGCGTCCCGTTCATCCACACCGTGCACGCCCCGCACTCGCCGATTCCGCACCCGTACTTCGCCCCCGTCAGCTCGAGCCGCTCGCGAAGCACGTTGAGCAGAAGCTCGTTCGGCGCGACGTCGATCTCCGTCTCCTCGCCGTTCACCGTGAGCGAGATCACGACCGACTCGTCAGGATCGACAGCCAAGGACGGCAGCGACTGGAGAACCGCCCGAGGCGGTTCTCCTTTACGTGGCGGCCTCGCCTCTGCTTCAGTCCTGGACCAGGCCGCCACGATCGCATCGTGCACCAACGCGACGGCTGCCTTCCGTCGGTAGTCGGCCGTCGAGCGCACGTCGTCGATCGGCTGAATCTCGTTAGCCGCTGCCTCAGCAGCGGCCAGCCGCACGGCATCCGACATCGGCTGCTTGGCAAGCGCCGCTTCCGCCTTCCTCGCGCGGACGACCGTCGGGCCGACCGAGCCGAGTTCGATCCGCACCGGCGTGGCGCGGCCACCCTCGTCGCGCGACAGCCGCACGGCGGCACTCACCTTCGCGAGGTCGGCGCGCACGCGGGCGATTTTAAGGAACGCCGACCCCGTCCCCGCCGTGACCTTCGGGAGACGCACCGCGGCGAGGATCTCGCCCTTCCGCAGCTTGACCTGACCCGGCCCGGCGAGCAGGGCGCCGAGGGCGGCCGTCCGCTCCCCGTCAGGGCCCATCAAGTACGCCTCGGCCCCGAAAGCAAGCAGCGCCGGCACCGTGTCCGACGCGGGAGAGCCGTTGCACACGTTGCCCCCAAGCGTCCCCCGCATCGCCACTTGCGTCGACCCAAAGGCGGCGGCCGCCTCGGCGAGCGCCGTGTACGACGTCCACAGAAGCCTCGAAAGGGCGATCTCGCGGATTGTCGTCAGGGCGCCGATCCACACGCCGTCCGAGCGTTCCTCGATCCCGCGCATCTCGGGGACGAATGTGATGTCGATTACCTTCGCCGGAGCCACCTTGCCGAGCTTCATGTCGACGAGCAGGTTCGTTCCGCCGGCGAGGACCTTCGCGTCGGGGTGCTCTTTCAGGAGAGCGAGCGCCTCTTTCAGGGAGTTCGGCCGCAGGTAGGCAAAGCGGTGGGACAGAATGTGAGTGTTCATTGGGTTCGTTGAGTTCATCGGGTTCCAAGGGGCGTTCGGGGTCATCGGGAACCACCTTTCCCCGCATTCGCGAGCGCGGCGAGGATCTTCTCGGGCAGTGATTGGGAACCGCCGCGGGTGGTTCCTAGGGCAGAACGTGCCTCGCGATCCTCCCAGCGGCCCGTTCTGCTGAATCTCGCGTATTGCATCAGCGAGCCACCCCCTTCTGTTCTAGGGCACTTAGAATGCGTTCGGGAGTGATTGGCAGCTCGAAGAACCGGACGCCGATGGCGTTCGCGATGGCGTTCGCGTAGGCCGCGGCGACGGGATTCATCGCCGCCTCGCCGATTCCCTTCGCGCCGAACGGCCCTGTCGGTTCGTAGGTGTCAGCGAAGTAGGTCTGCAGGTTCTCGATCGGCGGCGACTCCGAGATCGCCGGGGTCTTCGCGTCAAGCCACAGGCCGCGCGACGTGAGCTGCCCGTCCTCGTCCCAGAAGCACCCCTCGACGAGCGCGTAGCCGGCGCCCTTCGAGAGCCCGCCCTCGAGCTGGCCGCGGGCCATCGCCGGGTTCACGACCGTGCCGCAGTCCGAGCCCATCGCTGCGTTCACCGTGCGCACCTGACCGGTCCACGTGTCGACCTCGACTTCGAGGAACACGGCCACGTACGCCGGCGGGCAGTTCGTCGGCCGGTAGCTCTCCACCGCCGCGATCGTCTTCCACGACTCCATCCAGCAGCGGGTCGCGAGCTCTTTCAACGTCATCGTCCGGTCCGGGATCGCCGCCGAGTAGACGACGCCCTGCCCCGCCGCCGCGTCGAGCTTGAACTCGAGCCCGTCGGGGTAGATGTTCAGGTACTTGCCCGCCGTCTCGAGGATCTCCTTCCGGAGCGTCGCCGCCGCCTTCACCGCGGCCCCACCGCCGGCGTACACGCCGCGCGTCGCGTGGGTCACGCAGTCGTAGACCGTCGTCGTCGTCCCCACGTCGGCCACGTTCACCTTGTCGAACGGCACGCACAGCGCCTCGCCGACCAGCTTCGCGACCGCCTCGAGCGTTCCGCCGCCGTGGTCCATGAGCGCCGTGATCACGTCGACCGACCCGTCGATGTTCAGCTTCACCATCGCGCCGGAGAAGTCGATCACGTCGCCCGGCTGCGGGGCTCCCGCGCTCGACGTGTGAAAACCTCGGGCAACTCCTATTCCGGTGCGATACCGGAGTTGCTTCGAGTTTGGCTTCGCCAAACGTCGTGCCCAGCCAATCCGCTTCGCTCCTTCCTTCAAGAGTTCGGGGACCCCGTCCGACCGCACGATCGACCGCACCTGCGGCCCCTGGCCCCAGAACGTCTCGCCGAGGCCCACGTAGTTCTTGAGCCGCAGCTCGATCGGGTCCATGCCGAGCTTCTCGGCCAGCATGTCCATCAGCTGCTCCGCGGCGAACGTGATCTGCGGGTTGCCGAACCCCTGCATCGCGCACGACGGCGCCTTGTTCGTGTACACGGCGATCCCGCGGTAGCGAATGTTGGGGAGCTTGTAGAGCGACACGAGCCAGCCGATCGCGACGCCGAGGAACGAGTACGCCTGGATGTTGTGGGCGCCGATGTCGCCGACCACCTTCATGTCCGCGCCGAGCAGCGTCCCGTCCTTCTTTGCCGCGAGCTTGAGGTCGATCGTGCACCCGTAGCGCGAGTGGTCGTGGGCGTCCTCCTCGCGCGTCAGCGTCAGCTTCACCGGCCGGCCGGACTTGAGCGCGAGCGCCGCGCAGATCGGGATCGGCGGGTTCATCTGGATGCTCGACCCGAACGTCCCGCCGATCGGCACCCGACGCACGTCGATCTTCGAGAGCGGGATCCCGAAGATCTGGCCGAGAAGGATGCGCACGTTGTGGATCGACTGCGTCGTCGGCCACACCGTCAGGCCGCCGTTCGGCTCCGGGCGGCACACGCACGACTTTGTCTCCATCTGCGCGTGGTAGACCTTGGGGAGCGTGAAGAAGCCCTCGACCACGGCGGCTGCTTCGGCAGCCGCTCGAGAGAAATCGCCTACGTCGATTTCTCTTGTACACGCCACGTTGTTCTTGATCTCGATCTCTTTGTCGCCGAGCAGGACCTTGTCGTAGATCTTCGGTGCACCGGGACGCATCGCGTCCTCGGCCGTCGTCAGCGCCGGCAGAACCTCGTA
>JBDKUT010000047.1:0-12831 GCA_039679545.1 Thermotogota bacterium | reverse complement strand
TTGAACCACGCGACCAGCTTCCCGACGATCGATCCGCCCGAGGACCCTCCACCGCGTCTTCGCTCGGCGTACTCGGGCTTCTTGAAGTCCTTGGTTTCGATGGCGTAGCGCAGGAGGCCGATTGCGGTCGCGTAGAGCGGCGACTCGACGATGTCCCGCAGTCCGTGGATCCCCTGCGGGATCTTGCCTCGGCGCACCGGGAGATCGTAGCGCTGGGCGGCGAACTCGGTAATCCCATTCAGAAGGGACGTTCCGCCGGTCAACACCAACCCGGCGGGGACGAGGTCGCGGTAGCCGGCGTCCTCGACTTCCTGCATGGCCAGGTCGAGCAGCTCTTCGACGCGCGGCTCGATGATTTTGGCCAGCTTCTTCTTCGAGACGAGCTTTTTCTCGTCTCCGCCAATCGTGGCGACCTCGATCTTCTCTTCCTCGCCGATGCTGTCGACGAGCGCGGTTCCATGCTGCTTCTTGATGAGTTCCGCTTCTTCGATCGGGGTTTGCAGTCCCACGGTAATGTCGTTCGTGATGTGTTCCCCCGCGATCGGAATGACCTTGGAGAACCAGATGTCACCGCCGCGGAAAACGCTGATGTCGGTCGTGCCACCGCCGACGTCCATGAGGATGACGCCCAGCTCCTTCTCGGCGGAGGACAGCACCGCGAGGGACGATGCGATTGGCTCGAGCACGATCTGCCGGATTCCGATCCCGAGACTCTCGACGCAGCGGACGAGGTTGTGCACGGCAGTGATCGCCCCGGTGACAATGTGGACGTCAACCTCCAACCGTGTGCCCGTCATCCCGATGGGGTCGGTAATCCCGTCCTGTCCGTCGACGATGT
Source organism: Thermotogota bacterium (assembly GCA_039679545.1). Taxonomy (GTDB): domain Bacteria; phylum Bipolaricaulota; class Bipolaricaulia; order UBA7950; family UBA9294; genus JAPLGD01. The sequence continues at coordinate 11,993 of JBDKUT010000047.1, read as the reverse complement.
ACTGCCGAGGAATGATGTGGATGACTTCGCTCTCCGGAGGGATCTGGATTGCCTGCGCGGTCTCGACGACCCGGCGAACGTCGTCCTCCGTGATGATGCGGTCCGGGCGGTTGATCGACACCGTTCCGCTGTTGTTGATCGACGTGATGTGCTTTCCTGCGATTCCCACGTACACCGAGTCGATCTTCACGTCGGCCATGTTCTCGGCCTCTTCGATGGCCTTCCGAATCGACGTGACCGTGCGCCCGATGTCGACAACCACGCCCTTCTCAAGCCCGTGAGACTCGGCCTTCCCCATACCGATGACTTCGATCGACCCATTGACGATGTTTCCCACCAAGGCGACGACCTTGGTGGTTCCCACGTCAAGCCCTACAACAACCTTCTCTTTTCTCATCTCTTCACCGCCTTACCCGAGGCACAAGCGTCGCCTCCCCCCCGAATCGAAGGTCAATTTGCTCGTAATTCCCAATCTTCACCGCGCGGCAGAGAGCCTCAAGGGGCCGGATTCGGCTGGCCGCCACGTCCAAGGCTCCGAGCAGCACCCTCGTCCCCGAGTCGTCGACCAAGACGATCGACGCCGCATTGGAGACATCCAACTTGCGCACCGTCACTCCGGTGAGCGTAGCCCGCAAGAGCCCATCAAGCAGCCTCACCAAGGCGGGTTCCAGGACATGGGCTCCGGGAATTGTCCCCGATACCGATCCCCCCGAGAGGAGGATCGTTTCATTCCAGCCGTCGCACTTCTCCGAGACGACGATTCCGCCTTCTCCGATCAGAAGACACTTTCCATTCGCAAAGTTTCGACGGGCGACGGGAACGCGCTCGGTGATCTCAATTCGCACCCCGTGGGGGAATTCCCTCACGAGTTCGGCGCTCTTAACCCAAGGCAAGGCGGCGATTCGCGCCGCCGCAGCGCGCAGAGGAAGGGAAGGAAGGGCGGCCCCACGCTTGAGGCCCGAAGCACGAACAACGTCAGGTCCGGCCGTATGTCGGTTCCCGACGATCGAAACGTGTCGCAGATCAAAGATAGGCAACCATGGTGTGTATAGGGCGATGATGGCAGCAGTAATAAGAACCCCCCCCATGCCGACGACCCACAGAACAGCTCTGCGTTTGCTCTTCCCCTCCTTCACCCGGTGACGACCTCTACCTCCAGATCGAGTGAGACCTGGTATGTGTTATACACCTTTTGGCGCACAATGTCAATTAGCTTGCAGATCTCCGCGCTCGTCGCTCCGCCAAGGTTTACAATAAAGTTGGCATGTTTCTCGGACACCTGCGCCTGTCCTAGGGTAAACCCCTTCAACCCCGCCCGGTCGATCAACGCTCCTGCGCTCTCGCCCGAAGGGTTCCGGAAGATGCATCCGGCGCTCGCTTGGCCGATCGGCTGCGTGGCCCTTCTCCGAGCGAGCAGAGTGGCAGGGTCGTAAATCTGCTCGTCGAATCGGAGTTTGGCCGACAGGACGACGAAGCGTCGATCGCGGATCTGGCTCGTTCGGTAGCCGAACCTGCACTCCGAGAGCCCGAGTCGGACGACCTGGTTCGCGCCATCGATGACTTCGACGCTCTCGATGACGTCAGCCATCGCTCGCCCGGGAATTCCGGCGTTGGTCGCTGCGGCGCCCCCGACTGTGCCAGGGATTCCGGCGAGGAACCCGAGACTCCTTGAGCCCTGTTCTTCGGCGGCGGCGATCACGTTGGACAGCGGCGCGCCTGCGGCGACATCCAGTCCCGTCGGAGACGCCGCGATTTCGCGGATCGCCCTCGTGGAGATGACCATGCCGCGACGGCCCTCGTCGGAGAAGAGGACGTTCGATCCGGCGCCCAAGAGGAAGAACGGGATCGCGCCCCGCTGGCAGAGGCGAACGACTTCAATGAGCGCGGGAATGGAGGTGGGTTTGCAATACCCGTCCGCGGGCCCGCCGACACGAAACGTTGTGTGGGCCGAGAGCGGTTCGTCGTAGCGGAACTCGATCCCGGCCGCGCGAAGTTCGCGAGCGACGGCCGCGAGGGTCATGCGACGCAGAAGCTGCCTTCCTTGAGGAAGTGCGCGAGCTCATCTGTGACGGTCCAGATATCGCCCGCCCCAAAGCTGATGATGAAGTCGCCAGGACGAATTGTCTCTTTGAGGAAGACGATGACCGCGGGCTTGTCGGGGATAGAGTAGACGTCGGCACGCGCTTCCGTGGAGGCAACCTCGACGATTTCCTGCGACGAGACGCCGGCCACCGGGGTCTCGCAAGCGGCGTAGATGCTGGTCACGATGGCGACGTCGGCCTGAGCCAACGCGTGGCCGAAATCGCGGCCGAGGATCTGCGTCCGCGAGTATCGGTGAGGCTGGAGGATGGCGACGATCCGACGTTTCGGCCACCCGGCGCGGATCGCGTCGAGCGTGACTTTGACCTCCTCGGGAGTGTGGGCGAAGTCGTCGACGACGGTGACTCCGTTCTCCTCAAGAATCTCAAACCGGCGGTGCGGAAGGGCGAGCGACGGGACCGCCTCCGCGGCAGCTCGCGGGTCGGCTCCGGCGACGATGGCCGCGCCGACGGCGCAGAGGGCGTTGCGCACGTTGTGGATCCCCGGGGCGTGAAGCCGATACCGACCGAGCAGCTTCCCCTTGTAGGACAAGTCGAACTCGGTCTCGAAGCGATCCGGGGCGACGTCCGTCGCGCGGACGGACGCGTCGGGGTCGAGGCCCACGGTGATCGCACCGTCGACGAGCGCTGCGAACTCCTTGACCTGTGGATCGTCGATCGAGAGGACGACACGTTCGGCTTGTTGAACGTAGCGTAGGAACGCCGCCCGAATGGCTTCCTCGTGCCGGTACGTCGGGAGGTGATCGCGTCCGATGTTCGTCAGCACGGCCACAAAGGGCCGGATATCCGTGAAGAGACCGTCGCTTTCGTCAACCTCGGCGACGAACCACCGGCCGCGGCCGAGGTGGGCGTTTCCGTCGAGGCCCGGGCAGTGCGCGCCGATCAAGTAGCTTGGATCCATGCCGACGGCACGCAGGATCGTCGCCGTCATGGCGGTCGTCGTCGTCTTGCCGTGCGTCCCGACGACGCCGACGCTCGAGTACTGCTGCATGACAGAAGCCATCGCGTGAAGACGTCGAACGATGGGAACCTTCCGCTCGCGCGCCGCCACCACTTCGACGTTGTCCATCGGGATCGCGGATGAGACGATCACGCCGTCGAGATCGCTGGAGATCCAATCCGCGGCGTGTCCGACGTGAACGTCGACGCCGGCGCTGCGAAGCAACTGCATCTGAGAGCTCGGACGCAAGTCTGAGCCCGAGACCCTGGCTCCGTGAGCGACGAGAATCGAAGCCAAGCCGCTCATCCCCGATCCGCCGATTCCGACCAGATGGTACCGTTGTCCAAGAGCGGTCACGCTCGCGCCCCTCTCACCAGCGCCTGGATTTCTCCGAGGATCAATGAGTTCGCCTGTCGCTGCCCCAGACGCCGGGCATTCCCTGCCAGGCGCGTGAGGGCCGCGTCATCGTTTGCCAGTCGTAGGATCTCGTCCACGAGTTCACCCTTTCCGGTTGCCCGAGAGTCGGCGAGACGGCAGGCTTCCGCCCTTTCCAGGACTCGCGCGTTCTGCCACTGATGGTCGTCCGCGGCTCCCCGCCACGGAACCAACATGGCGGGCTTTCCGCACGTCGTGATCTCAGCCAGCGTCGTCGCGCCGGCACGGGCGACGATGAGGTCAGCGATGACGAACGCCGTGGCCATTCGATCGATGTACGTTCGTACCTCTACGTTGGTCGCCCCCGCGGCCCGCAGTTCGCGACGAATCTCTTCATCGGGGCGCGTCCCCCCGGTCACGAGGAGAACCTGTAGGTCGTCCCTGTGGGCAAGGTCGGCCTTGGCGGCGAGGATCTGGTCGACGAGCTCCGGAGAGCCGTTGGATCCTCCGAACACGAGGACGGTCCGCCGGCGCGGGTCGAGGCCGAACTCGCGGTACGCGGCGTCGCATCGCCGCTCGCGGAGGAACTCCTCGCGAATCGGGTTTCCCGTGACCACGACCTTACGCGCGTGCGGGAAGGCACTCGCGGCCATCGGGTAGGAGACGAGGACGACGTCGACGTAGCGGGACAGCCAGCGGTTGGCCAGGCCCGGGATCGCGTTCTGCTCGTGGATGGCGGTGCGGACCGGAAGGATCCGTCCGAGGATGGCGGCGAGCAGAACGGGAGGGAACGAGCTGTAGCCGCCCACGCCCACGACGACCCGTGGGCGGAATCGAGCGAAGATGAGGAGGGTCTCTGCGAAGCTCGCGAGGGTCCACGCGAAGGCACGCGGCGCGGCCGCGTGGCCGCCACGATCGAGCCCCCTCGCGTGGATGGGGAAAAAGCGCACCCAGGGAAACCCGCGAACCGCACGTGACTCGAGGCCTCGGTGCGTCCCGACGTAGGCGACGCGCGCCTCGGGCATACACTGGCGGAGACCCTGGATGATAGCCATGGCGGGGTAGACGTGCCCGCCCGTCCCTCCGCCGGCGATCATCACGCGCCTCATGCGCGGCCTCCTTGCTTGGAGACGTTGAGCAGGGCGCCAACCATCCCGAGAGTGACCAAGAGCGACGAACCGCCGTTGCTGATGAAGGGAAGCGTGAGCCCCGTGACCGGGAACACCCCGACGGCGACGCCCGCGTTGACGAGGGTCTGGAAGCCGACGGAGAACCCGATTCCGTAGCAGACGAAGCGACCGAGGCGGTCGGGGGCACGCTCTGCAATCTGGAACGCTCGCCAGACAAGGAGTCCGAGAAGCGCCAGGATGGCGGCGGTCCCGAGGAGTCCGGTCTCTTCACCGACCACGGCAAGGATGAAGTCGTTGTGAGCTTGAGGCAGGTAGAAGAGCTTCGCGCGCGACGCACCCAATCCACGTCCGAAGAGGCCGCCGGATCCGATCGCGGTGAGCGACTGCATGATCTGGTATCCGGACGAGGTGCTGTACGCCTTCGGGTTGACGAACGACAAGAGCCGAGCGAACCGGTACGGCGCGATCCAGACCAACGTGAGAATGGCCGGAATGCTCAGGGCTCCGACCACGGCCAGGTGCTTGATCTGTGCGCCACCGAGGAAGAGCATGGCGGCGACGAGGCCCCCATACATGATCAACATGCCGAGATCGGGTTGGGCCATGACGATGGCGGCGAGAATCCCGAGGAGGATCAGAAACGGCAGCACGCCTTGGGCGAACGAGGTCATCCGATCCCTCTTTCGATCGATGGAGGCCGCCAAGTAGAAGATGAGCGCGAACTTGACGAACTCCGTTGGCTGAACGGGAAAGGGACCCAGGTTGAGCCACAGCCCATCGCTGATCCCGAGCGGGAGAAGCGTGAGGAGAGACAATCCGATGGCTCCCACCAGCAGGAGCTCGTTCACCTGGGCGATCCGGTGGTAGTCGAAGCGCGCGAAGAAGACCAGGGCGATCAGGCCGACTCCCGCGGCCATGAGTTGGCGCAACAGCATGTGCATGTCGCTGCCGTAGTGGCGGAGGGAGAAGGGTGCGCTCGCGCTGTACAGAACGACCAGTCCGACCAAGAGAAGGAGCGACGTTGTGAGTATCGTCGCGTAGTCGCTCCGTCCGTTCACGCCCTCGCTCCTTCGTCCGCGTACATCCGATTGACCCGACACCATGCGTACGGCATCTGTCCTGGGAGCCAAAGGAACCGCGTACGGCGAAAAGCGAAGCTCGGTTCACCGAGAACCGGACGAATGTCCCGGAGCTTGGGGCTAGAGGTCCTTGGAGCGTGACGGGACGAACCCGTCTTGCTCTTGGCAGAGACGTGTGAAGATTTTTCCCCGCTCTTCGTAGCTCGAGAACGCGTCGAAGCTCGAGCACGCGGGCGATAGCAGGAGAGCGTCGCCCGGTCGTGCGGCGGCGAGACCCTCGGCGAGCGCGGATTGGAGGGAGTCCACTGCCCTGAACTTAACTCGGGCGGCGTGCAGGTGCTCGGCGATTTCCTCTCGTGCCTCCCCAAAGACAATCACGGTACGCATGCGGAACCCTGAGAGCGCACGAGCGAGGTCGTCGTACCCGCCTTTCTTCGAGCGTCCTCCAAGGAGAAGCACGACGGGGTCGTGAACGGAGCGTAGAGCGGCCAGCGTGGCGGCGGGACTCGTGGCCTTGGAGTCGTTGATGATGCGGATGCCTGCGATCGACCCGATCTCCTGCTGCCGGAACGGCAGGTGGAGGGCCGCGTCGTACTCCTCGATCCGCTGGGACGAGGCGTCGAATCCGGGAGAGAGCGCCTTGCAGGCCGTAATGGCGGCCGCGAAGTTGAGGCGGTTCACGTGAGTCAGTCTCTCGCTGCCGAGCGGGAGCGGAGGGATCGGCTGATCGTAGACCACGAGGCGGGCCGCGCCGTGGTCGATCCGGGAAGCCAATTCGGCTGGGAGAACGGCGACGTCCGCTGCCGTCTGCTGGGCGAAGATCCTCTCTTTCGCCGCCTTGTACGCGGCCATGGAACCGTGGCGCTCGAGGTGGTTCGGGGCGAGGTTGAGGAGGACGGCGACGCGGGGGTGGAAGATCCGGCTCTGTTCCAGCTGGAAGCTCGACACCTCGAGGACCACGGCGTCGGCGTCTTGAGCGCCGTCGACGACGGCGACGAAGGGCAGTCCGATGTTCCCCGCGACGGGGGCGACGAAGCCGACTCGGTGGAGGAGCAGGCCGATGAGGGTCACCGTTGTGCTTTTGCCGTTCGTTCCAGTGACCGCGACAATCGGCGGCGGCGTCCCCGCGGTCGTCGCGAGGTCGAGCTCCGACAGGACCAGCACTCCGCGTTCCGCTGCGCCGCGCAGAAGAGGTGCGTCGGCGGGGAAGCCGGGGCTCGGGACGACGGCGTCCACGCCGTCCAGCAAGCGCAGGGTATGCCCGCCGACTTCGTGGTCGAACGCATGGGCCTGTATCCACTCTCTGTCCGCCTCGGGCAGGGCACGGGATTCGGAGACGGCGAATTGGATGCCCCGCGACTCGCAGAACCGAGCGATGGCCTTTCCGGTAAGCCCGAAACCCCCGATGAGGAGTCGGTCGATTCGGGTTCCGAGGGCGAAGACGCTCACGCGAGGTTCACCTCTGCAAGCCGTGTTTCGAGAACGTAGGCGGAAGGCTCGTCGTCGAGGAGCAGGTTCCGGCGGGTCGCTCCCTCCAGGGATGTAGACGGCGCCAGCCCGACAAGCTCGCTGGCCGTCACGGAGACCCCGAAGGCGCGGGCGAGCTCGCGGACGTGGCAGAACACGTCGACGACCCGCGGGAGGTGCGGGCCGACGAGGTTCATGGAGACCTGCGCGCATCTGCGCGTTGCGAGGAAAAGCCCGAGGGCCTGGACGCCGCGCATGCCGCCTTGAGCTTCACGGATCGAGGAGGCGATCCGGCGAGCGATGGCGACGTCGGGCGTGTCGAGGCGCACGTTGTAGGCAACCAGTGTATTTCGCGCCCCCACGGCGGTTGCTCCCGCCGTCGGATGCGGCACGGACGGCCCGAAATCGGGCGCGAATCCCTCGTCTTGCATCCTTGCTCGGAGGGTCTCGAGGCCGCGCCCGCGGACGAAGAACAACGAGCGCCTTTCGGGATGGAACGCGGCGTCTCCGTAGAGGAAGACAGGAACTCCGAGTTCCGTAGCGATCCGGGTTCCGGTGCGCCGAGCCATCTGCACGCAGTCGTCCATGGAGGACCCAGCAAGCGGCACGAACGGCAGGACGTCGAGGGCGCCCATTCGGGGGTGGACGCCCTCGTGCCGGCGAAGGTCGATGCGCGCTACGCACTCCCGCGCCAAGGTGAAGGCCGCTTCCTCTACAGCCTCCGACCCTCCGGCCAAGGTCAGGACCGAGCGGTGATGGTCAGGATCCACGTGCACATTGAGGAGCTTCGCGTGGGTGAAACGGAGCGCGGCGGTGATCTCTTCGATCACCGCCGCATTCCGGCCCTCACTCACATTCGCGACGCACTCGATCACGTCCGGCCGATCCTCACGGTTTCGCGGGGAGGAGGGAAATCTGCGCCGAGGCTACCTCGGAGTCCCCGACCGTCGCCACGACGTCGACAACCAGAAGTCCCTGGCGGCGGCGCGACGTCGAGGCCTCGATGCGAAGCTGGTCTCCGGGAACGACGTGCTTCCGAAACCGCGCCTTGTCGACCCCGACCAAGTACCCGAGCGCTCGTGGCGTTTCGCCGGACAGGAGGAAGAACGCCGCGACCTGCGCCATGGCTTCGAGGATCAGCGTTCCCGGCATGATGGCCGGGAGAGGTTCCGGGAAGTGGCCCTGGAAGAACGGCTCGTTCACCGAAACATTCTTCAGGCCCACGACGCGATCCGGAGCCTCCTCCAGGATCCGATCGACCATCAAGTAGGGAAAGCGGAGAGGGATGAGTCTCCGAATCTCTTCAATGTCGCGCATGGCAGGATGAGTTCCCGCTGTGGCTGTTTAGAGGTAGTTGGCGATCTCGGCCTTGACCGCTTCCGTGATGTCGGGGAGCGTGGACTGATTCACGTACACGATCACGTTCTTGGTTGGGATCACGAGGTCGTACCCTTTCTGCACAGCGATCTTCTTCGCAGCCTGCTGAATCTTCAGCGTCGCGGCCTGCGTCAAAAGCGTGTCGAGCTGCTGAAACGCGCTCTGAACCTGGGTCAATCGGTTCTGGAACTCCGTAGCATCGACAACGCCGAGCTTAGCCGTCGCGACCAAGTTCTTGACTTCCTCGACGACCGGCTGGGCGGCATCTCGAAGTTTCTGCAGATCGCTGCGCATGTCCGCAAATCCCTCCGACGCGATCATGCGATCGATCGTACCGACGTCGATGTCGAGCTGCGCCTCGATGAGCTGGACGTTGAGTTCATTGAGCCGCCGCTGGTACTGGTCCTTCGAGATCGTGCTCTGCATGAAGTCGCTCTGGAGCTTCACGATCTCATTTCGTTTGTCCAAGGCCTTCTGCCGGAGACTGGACACGGCGTTCGTGAAGACGGTGAAAGCATCGTCAGCGCTGAGGTAGGCGACTTTCAGACCGCCGCCCGCGGACGCTGATCGCTGCAGCGCATCGATGTCGCTGCGGAGCGCGGCGATCTCGGTCTTGTTTCCGCCGTCTGTCCCTGCCGGGAGCGCAAACTGAAGGACGAGCGCGCCGACGGCGAGGACAAGCGCCACGGCCGCGACGACGAGAGTACTACGAGACATACCATTCCCTCCTTGTGTACCAGACCATCCAAGACACAGTGTACTGAATCCCGACGCGCTGCGTCACCTAGAACATGGACCCAAAAGCAAAGTCGAACCGCGGGACCCACCCGGCATCATCGCCGAAAACCCAGACCACGTCCAAACGAACGAAGATTCCGACGACCAGGATTCCGAGTTCGAATCCGGACGAAGCAAGCATTTCGTCTGCCTCGATGCGTTCCAGATCCACGCCCCAATCGAAAAACGGAGATGCGGTGAACCCGTCGGCAGGCTCCAGCCGAAGCTCGAAGTTCGTTACGAAGATCCGGTCGATCTCCTGGGATTCGTCGGAGAACCCACGCACGGACGTCGGACCTCCGAAGTCGTACGCGTACGACGAGCTCAGATCGTGCGTACCCCAACCGAAATGGAAGCGCGTCGCCAGCGTGCATTGAACGTCAGTGCTGAATAGCCCGCTGTATACCGGGGTGAACTGCACCCACGATACGTCGAGCTTTGCGAACTGCTCTCCGGTTGAGAACCCACCGGCTTTCTGGACGGACACGGAGCGACGTGTTCCTCGATTCGGGGTGTACGGGTCGTCGCTTGAATCTTCCTTGAGCGCGAGACCAAGGATGTCGACAGGAATCCAGTCGGGGTCTTCGACATTGCGGTACTTCTCGTGGACATAGGAGAGCTCGAGGTCGGTGTAATCTGCCACGGGGTACCCGAAGGTCATGTTCCCGCCGATGGTCAGGTAGGTGATCGTTTCGTCGTCTTCGCTCTCGTCGTCGGTCAGCATCTGATACACGCTCGCCTGGACCTTGTCGAAGCCGGAGAAATAGGCAACTGTGCTGTACCCAAGCCGCCACGTGGCGTTGTTGGTCTCGTCTTCGCTCGAGAGCCCACGGTTGTAGCTGACTGTGATGTCCTGACCCGTGCCAAAGAGATTCTTCTGACTCACCGAGAGTTCGCCGGTCAGCTCGCCGGTCGACGGATCGACGGCGATCGACCCGTTGAACCCGCCACGGCTCTTCTTGTCCGTGACGGACACCTGCACGTGGACCCCGTCGTCCGCCCAGACAGGGTCGATGACCACGCTGTCGAAGTATCCGAGCGAATTGAGCTTCTGGTACGAGACCTTGAGGTCGTTGTAGGTGAGGACGCGACCGACGTGGAGGGCCAGGTTCCTGCGGAGGACGCGGCCCTGGGTCTCCGTGCCTTCCGCGATGTCGATCCCTGCGATAAGACCTTCCCGGACGCGCAAGTACAACGTCTCGCCCTCGATTCGTTCGACCTCGAACGTGGCCATGATGAAGCCGGCGTCGTAGTAGAGGTTGTAGAGGGGTTCAAGCATCTGTAGCACGGCGTAGTTATCCGCCTCTCCTTCGGGCATGGGGCCCAGAGCTTGAGCCGCTACGTCCACCGGAAACTCACCAACCCCGTCAAGCGCGACGGTCGTGAACGTCACGGGGGAGTCGACGATCGGCCGCTCGGTCACGGTCCATTGGAGGACGACCGAATCGGTCTCCGAGCCTTGGAGAGGCTTGACGTCGACGTCTGAGAAGTAGACGGTTTTTCGAAGCGCCGTCATGACCCGCTGGAGCTCGGACTGCTTGAGCGGTTTGCCGAGAGGGAGATCGACCATCTGGATGGCGATGTCCTCGGGGACCGTCCGGAGTCCCTGCACGACGTTGCCCACGACGCGCATCTCGACGATTTGGATCTTCAGGATCGGCTCCGGCTTTACGTCGCCAATCGAGATGAGGAGATACCCGCGATCCTTGTACTTCTCGACCACCTTGTCGAGCGCCGTGCGCAACGAGGGCAGGTGGAGGAGTTGGTGCTTCTTGACGCCGTTCTCACGCAGGATGCTGCGAACGACTGACGTTGGAACGATGGAGGTGTCGAACAACCTGATTCCAAAAAGGCTGTACGTCCTCCGATTGATGTTCCCCGTGATCTCGAACTCCTGAATGACCGGAGTCTCCGCGACACGGAACGTGATGGAGCCATCGTCGCCCACGTCCGGCACCACCTCGGTGAACCAGCCGAGGTCGTAGATCGCCTGGGATGCCCCCCGAATGTCTTCCTCCGTGATGACATCTCCGACGCCGAACGCGACCTGGCGGAGGATCTTGTTTGCCTCGACCTCCTGGTTTCCTTCGACGTTTATCGCCGTCACTTCAAGAGGAAACTCCGCAGCGGCACACGCCGCGCCGGCAAGGGCGAGGCAAACGAATAGAGTCCCCAACAGCCGCTTCTCCATCCCTGTCCTCCTCGTTCGACAAGAACCGAATCCATCGGTGAGCATATGAGCATAAGCGAATCGCTCACTGCGTTGCCAGCCACCGACTCTACCCATGCGGTGTGTGTTTTTCGTGAACTGGCCTGGCTGGAACTCACTCTTCGCGCACTCTCCCGGCCGCTCGGTACCGGAGAGCCTCCGCCACGTGGGCAGGGCGGATGTCCTCATCTTCGGCAAGGTCGGCGATCGTCCGCGCGACGCGGAGGACGCGGGCGTGCCCACGCCCGGAGAGCGCAAAGCGCGCGATGGCTCTTCGGAGAAGCTCCGTCGCCTCCGAATCGAGGCGGCAATGCTCACGGAGGCTTGCGCCCTCCAAGTCTGCGTTGCAGAGGACCTCGGGCCGTGCCTTCCACTGGGCTTCCCGAGCACGACCAACGCGGGCGCGAGCGGCGGCCGACGGCTCCGCGGGGATCGTCTCGAGCAGTTCGCCCACGGCGAGCCGGGGGACTTCGACGCACACGTCCATGCGATCGACACGGGGTCCAGATAGGCGCGGGCGGTAGCGACGGCTGTCGTGGA
>JBDKUT010000046.1:0-20007 GCA_039679545.1 Thermotogota bacterium | reverse complement strand
GGTTCCTTCACGGCACAGGAGTTCCCCTTCTGCATAGCAGACATGCAGGGGAGAGAGCGCATCAAGCAGAGTCTGAAGTGAGTCCGCTTCCTCAGCCGTCGTTCGGTGTACAACGCTGGCCATGGCGGGAACAATACGCTAGACCGCAGGGGATCACCATGCAGCCGTACAGCGGCGGGGCGGTCGTTTCGCAGCACGAGCCCTGCGCCATGGGGCGAACAGAGGTGTCATCTGACAACGTCAGTTGCCACTAGATTGTTCTGGTGCCATGGCAAGTGTTGACCACTGTGCGATCCGTAAGGTGGTGTAGCTCTGGCGTACGACAAGACGTCACCTCGGATATGGCAGCCGGCAGGCTGCTAGAATGAAGACCCTGTCTTGCCTTTTTTGCTGTAGGCGCCAGGATTCATGGGGTACGCTTCGGTTCGGAGGTGGACGCCGTATGGCGACTCAAAACAAGACAAAGACTCTAGCTCCGGGCATTGCGCAGGCTCCAATCAACCCCTACGCAATGATGCTCCAGCAGCTCGACATGGTTCGCGAGCTGACCGACATCCCTGCTGGGATCTGGGAGATCCTGCGCAGGCCGGAGAGGTCCCTTGAAGTTAGCATCCCCGTAACGAAGGACGACGGCAGCGTTGAGGTGTTCACTGGCTATCGCGTTCAGTACAGCAGCGCTCGAGGGCCGTGCAAGGGGGGCATCCGCTTCCACCCCGCCGTCACCTTCGACGAGGTCAAGGCGCTGGCCGGGTGGATGACGTGGAAGTGCGCCGTGGTCAACGTCCCGTACGGGGGAGGGAAGGGCGGCGTTATCTGCGACCCGACGAGACTGTCTCGCGGCGAACTCGAGCGACTTACGAGGCGGTACACGGTGGGGATCTTCCCGCTTATTGGGACCCGACGAGACGTCCCTGCTCCGGATGTCAACACGAACTCGGAGATCATGAACTGGATCGTCGACACAGCCGGACTCCTTAGCGGAGAGGCTGTCCCCGGTATCGTGACCGGGAAGTCTCTCGAGATGGGTGGTGCTCTGGGCCGCCGAGAGGCAACCGGACGAGGAATCATGTCTGTAACGTTGGGGGTCCTGCAGCGCCTCGGCCTGGACGTGACTAAGACACGCATCGCCGTCCAAGGGTTCGGGAACGTGGGCTCCATCGCTGCTCAGCTGCTGGCTCGCCAAGGAGCCGAGATCATCGGAATCAGCGACGTGAGTGGGGCATATCACTGCCCGAAGGGATTCGACATCGACGACGTGTTGCGCTACGTGGCTGGCTCACCCGGACATCTCTTGGCGGGGTACAACGGCAGCGGCGTCGAGGAGATCAAGAGTTCCGAGCTGCTCACGCTCGATGTCGACGTCCTTGTGCCCGCAGCCCTCGAAGCGCAGATCACGGCCGCCAACGCCGGCAACATCCGCGCCAAAGTGATTGTCGAAGGAGCCAACGGCCCCACAACTCCTGAGGCGGATCTCATCCTGGGCGAGAAGAACGTGGTCATCGTGCCGGACATCCTCGCCAACGCCGGTGGAGTCGTCTGTTCGTACTTCGAGTGGGTGCAGAACATCCAGTGCTTCCCGTGGGAGGAAGAGGAGACGAACCAGAGGTTGGGCCAGATCATGCAGCGATCCCTCAGCGAGGTCTGGACGCTGGCGGAGGAGCGCGGAATCTCGCTGCGCACAGCCGCATTCGTCCTGGGAGTCCAGCGCGTCGCGGCGGCTGTCCAGCTGCGCGGCATCTTCCCGTAGGACCCGAAGAGGTCGGAGGCTCCAATGCATCCCAGCGTTCCAAGCGGACTGCTCCCTAGCGAGGTCCCGGCAATGGACCTCCTGGAGAAGGCGGTCTTGCGTTGCGCTGAGCGCGGTAAGGAGATGCCGGATCTGGCGCTCGAGAAGCTGCGCTGCGGGGATCCTGACGCTCACAGCACGTTTCGCTATGAGCTTGCCAGACTCCTCAGCCAGTATCTCTGCAGCCTCGGCGTTTCCTTCCGAGCCGTATACGTGTACGGAAGCGCGATGCGGGGACACTCCACCCGGTGCTCCGACCTCGACCTGCTCGTTGTCGTTTCCCGACGTCGGGACGAGATCAGTCGTCTGTTGTTGCGGCTCGACTTGGCTCTGGCGACAGCCTATCGTCGCTTGCTCGAAGGCCAGGCGGCCCCTTCGTCCCTGTTGGACATACGGCTGATCGACATGCAAGAAGAGGAGGAACGCCAGGGATACGGTGCCATCTTGTCAGGGCTCGAGACGTGCCCTGTCTGTCTTTGGCGGTCCGATCCTGAAGTCAGAACGGGGGCTCCCCGCGAGGGGAGTCCCCGTCGATCCCCCGTTGACGCTACCGCGCGTTGACGAACAGCTGCTTCATCTCCCCGGGATCGTAGACATCGAACTGGACGATGCTCAGAACGTCGATGTCCGTCTGGCTGCCGGGGTTGACACACCACGTGTTTCCGATCTGCGCCTTGTAGCTTCCGAGCACAACCGACTCGTGGCAGTGCCCGCTCAACACCAGGTACGGCTGAGTTCTCTCGATGAAACGGGTGATCTCCGAACTCCCCACATGGTCGGGAAGGCGGAGGAGTTCGTACCGCCCCTGCGGCGGCATCCGATCGAGGGGCGTTCCGTACGGCGGGGCATGGAAGATGTGAATGGTCTGCTCGGGAACATAGGTTGGGCCGTCTTCCTCGCTCTCGCGGCGAAGAAACGCCCCATAGTCCTCGAGGTCATCGGCAATCGTCGTCGCACTCGGCTTTCCCGTGTACATCCCGGCTTCATAGATGTCGATGCATGAGTCCATGCCAGGCGGACGAAGGCGCGCCGGGTTCTCGTACTTGACCCAATCAAAGAGGAGCCCAGAGCCGGGCGGCACAAAGGGATACCCTGTGACGTACAACCGCGGGATCTCTCCCGGGAAGAACGCGTGCATCTGGCGCGAATCCTGAAGCTCGACGAGTCGTGCATTCACGAGGTGGAACCCCTGGGTCGCGCAGTCGAAGTCCGACAGCATCGGCTCGTTGGCGCGGCAGTCATCGTTTCCCATGATGGCATAGATGTGCGTATGGCGGTGCGCTGCGAGGAAGCTCTCGAAGAGTGGAATGAAGGTCCTTCGGATGAACGTCCTCTGCGCGGAGGCGAGATCCGCCCCGTCCTCGTCCCAACGGCCAGGCCCGCCCCGCGGGAACAGGTCCCCCGTCAGGAACACAGACGAGATCTTCCACGTCCCAGCAATCCGGAGGAGAAGCTCGTAGAGACACGAGTTCCCGTGGAGGTCCGCAGCGACCATGGCGTGCATCGTTCACCAAGCGTACGCAGAGAGTGTCACTTGTCAAGATGATCATGCGCGGGTAGCGTTCCTTGACATGCCATTCGGCAGTTCTGATATCCAGGAAAGGAGCAATCATGTCGGCAGATCGGCATGCAACTGGCAGCGTCTATGACAACGTCGTTCTGCAGTTCAACCGCGCCGCGGACTCCATGGGACTCGATGCGGCAGTTCGGAAGATTCTGTCTACGACGACCAACGAAGTCGTGGTGCACTTTCCGGTAAGACTCGACAGCGGCGAGGTCGAGATGTTCACAGGGTACCGAGTGCAGCACAACAACGCCCTCGGGCCGTACAAGGGTGGCCTCCGTTACCATCCTGCGGTGGACATCGACGAGGTGCGAGCTCTGGCGACGTGGATGACGTGGAAGTCGGCAATTGTCGACATCCCGTTTGGAGGAGCTAAGGGCGGCGTCCAGTGCGATCCGGCCACCTACTCCCCGGCGGAGCTCGAGCGCCTGACTCGGCGCTTCGCCTTCGCCCTTGGAGGCAACATCGGTCCCGAGTACGACATTCCTGCGCCCGACGTGAACACGAACGCGCAAACCATGGCGTGGATCCTGGACACCTACCTGTCCATGATGCCGCCGCAGGAGCGAAACCGCTGTCTGCACGTGGTGACCGGGAAACCCATCGAAGCCGGCGGGAGCTTGGGACGAGAGAAGGCGACCGGCCAAGGGATCGCATACTGCATCGAGCAGTGGGCCAAGGATCGATCCTTCGACCTGACCAGGGCGACGTACATGGTCCAGGGATTCGGGAACGTCGGATCGTGGACAGCGAGAATCCTGAAGGCCCTCGGCCCTGTACTCGTGGCGGTGGAGGATCACACCGGCGCGCTCGCCAGCCCATCAGGAATCGACCCGGAGAAGCTGAGCGAGCACGTGCGGAAGCACAGGGGCGTCGCCGGGTTTGCCGGGGCGAAGCCGATCGATCACGACGCGTTTCTCGCGACCGAAGCTGACATCTTCGTCCCCGCAGCGCTGGAGAACCAGATCACCAGAGAGACTGCGCCACTCCTCAGCGTTCGGCTTGTCGCCGAGGGAGCGAACGGGCCAACCGACATCGACGGCGACCGGATCCTGCAGGAACGGAAGATCGACCTGATCCCTGACATCCTCTGCAACGCGGGCGGAGTGATCGTCAGCTACTTCGAATGGCTCCAGAACAAGCGGAGCGAGTCGTGGGACCTCGAAGAGGTGGACGCAAAGCTCCGTCGGCGCATCCTCGGCGGATACGCACGAGTCCGGGCTGCGGCAGCAGAATTCAAGACCGACTGGCGGACAGCGGCCTACATCGTCGCCCTGCGTCGGCTCCACACGGTCTACACCCGGCGCGGCATCTTCCCATAGTTGCTCGCTCTTGCGCCGAAGAAGTGATTCGACGGCGGGGCCCTCATGAGGGCCCCGTCTCTTTCGTCCCAGATCGCGAGTGGGCTCAGGCCGCGGCCGCCGGGGGACCGTCGGCGTGAGGCGGCGCGCCGCCTCCCGGACCTCGATCGGTTTCGAAGCGGACGACCCTCGGGATGGCGGTCACAAGCAGGCTGACGGCAACCATCACCGTGCCCGCCACAGCGTACCAAATCGGCACTCCGAACCGGTCGGCCAGGGGGCCGGCCGCGAGGAGCCCGAGCGGGGAAGCGGCCGCCGCGCCGCTTGCCAGGAGCGACAGAACGCGGCCCTGCATTTCGTGCGGAACCCTCGCCTGGATCGCCGCGAACAGCGCTCCGTTGCAGATCGGGTTCATGAGTCCGATCAACGCCATCGCGACCGTAGCCGCCGCGAGCCCGGTTCCAGGAAGGAGCCCGACCACTGCGAAGCCGATCCCTTGAAGGAAGAGTGAGGCCATGGCCGTAACCATCCGCCGCTTGAACCCGCCCAAAACCCCGAGCAGAACCCCGCCGATGACAACACCCACCCCGAAGACCGACTCCAACTGAGCAAGCTGAAGCGCGCCGCCGCCGAAGTGGCGCGTGACCAGAACCGGCAGGAGCGACACGGCCGGATTCGCAAACAGGTTGATGACCGCCGCCGCCGTGATGATCACAAGGAGAGGGCGCCACGCGGCGACGAAGCGAAATCCAACTCGGAGGTCGGCGAAGACCGAGGGCCTCGTCGCGGCGGACGGATCCAGGGAGAGGGAGGGAATTCGAAGGCCGAGGAGCGGCACGATCGCCACCACGGCCGTCGCGACGTCGATGGCGAGGATGCTGTGCATCGGCAGGCAGGCAAGCAGGAGCGCACCCAGAGGCGGGGCCACGATCGAAGAGAGCCCGTAGAGGCTCTGGTTCAGGCCACCGATTCTCGCCAGATGGCGTTCGGGAACCATCATCGCCGTGGACGACTGCATCGCCGGCCAATGGAAAGCTCCTCCCGTCGATCGAACCAGGAGGGCCAGATACACATGCCAGACTTGGGCGACTCCGAAGGCGAACAGGAGGGCGAGGCCGAGTGTTGCGAGGGCAATCCCGCCGTCCGCGAGGACCATCACCCATCGCCGATCTCGGCGATCGACGAAGGCACCGACGAGGGGGGCGACGAGGATCTGGGGCAAAAGCGCAATGAGCGTCGCCCCGGCGAGGACGGTGGCCGAACCGGTCGTCTGGGTGAGCCACCAGACGAGGGCGAACTGGACCAGCTGACTTCCAAAGAGGGAGAATGCTTGCCCCGTCCAAATCGTGAAGAAGGCTGATCGCCAACGAACCGGGTCCCAAGCTCGTGCCATGTTTCTCCTTGAGGTCGACTCGGTCTACAAAGCCGCGACCTTCTTGGCGGCAAACGCCGGGCCGATCCGGTCGCCAAGCGCGTAGTAGCTCTCCTCGGTCACGACGAACGTGAACGGGCGGACGCCGGCCACGGATGGGTATCCCTCGCCGTCGAGGACCTCTTCGTCCGCCTTCACGTCGACGATCTCGCCGACGAACAGCGTGTGCAGTCCGAGGTTAAGTGAGTCGAGGAGTCGGCACTCCAGGTTCAAAGGGAACTCTTTCACGTACGGCGCATCCACGAGGTCGCTCGGGACGGGCGTGAGGCCGGCGGCCGCAAACTTGTCGCCCTCTCTCCCCGAGACGACCCCCACGAGGTCGGCGGCCGCCACGTGGCTCACCGACGGAACGTTCACGGTGAACGCCCGCCGCCGAACCACGCAGGCGTACGTGTACGTCGCCTCACGGAGGGAAATCGAGACTGCCGGGGGCTTCGAACAGCAGATTCCCCCCCACGCCACGGTCATCAGATTCGGCGTCCCAACGTCATCGTAGGTGCCGATCACCCACACCGGTGAAGGCATAGCCAACGGTTTCCGCCCGAGAGACTTCTTCATGCATCTCCTTTCTCAACCATCGACACGCCGATCGACATCGGTCCGAGGGACGTCTCGAAACGCCACGCCACGAGGAGGTTCGTACCACAGAACGCGCCGAGGGGCGCGGTTCTCCACCCAGGCGGCGCCGTAGCGCGGACTCACAGCCAGCGCGCGGTCGCATCGAGCGCTCGCCGCGGACGCGCGACGGGGTTCTCCCCCGCGTAGCCGAACGAGATCGCAGCGACCAGCTGGCCTCTCTCTCCAAGCCAGGATCGGAGCTCCTCGTAGGCATAGAGGACGTCGGCGATCCACAGAGATCCGAGGCCGAGCTCCTGCGCCGCGAGGAGCATGTTCTCAATCGCCGCCCCCACGGATTGGACGTCGACCAGTTCCTGGAACGCCTGATCGACGGATCG
The DNA here is from genome assembly GCA_039679545.1 of Thermotogota bacterium. Classification (GTDB taxonomy): domain Bacteria; phylum Bipolaricaulota; class Bipolaricaulia; order UBA7950; family UBA9294; genus JAPLGD01. The sequence continues at coordinate 12,968 of JBDKUT010000046.1, read as the reverse complement.
AGTCACCCACGGATCCGTGCCTTCCGAGTTGAACACGAACACGGTCACCGGCGCCTGCGACATGATGAGCGCCGTCCCCTCCGCGCTTCCCGCGCTCTCGCCGCGGCGCTTCGCCTCGGCGACGGAGTCCCGCAGGATCTTCACCATGGTTGCCCGCTGGTCTTCGGAGACGACGACGAACCGCCACGGCTGACGGTTCTTTCCCGATGGGGCCTGGATTCCCGCCCGGAGGATGGCCTCCACGGTTTCCCGTGGGACAGGGCGGTCCACGAATCGGCGGATGCTGCGCCTCGAAGCAATGCCCTCCAATGCATTCACGGAGTTTCCTCCCTTGCGTTCCTACCTTGCGTCATGTGCACCGCCCTTCTCGTCGAGCGGCGGCCGCACGAGCCAACGCGATTCCGAGCTCCCGCACCCGCTCGTGAGGGCGGAAGAGGTTGTCATCCTCGGGATCGCCGTGCGACCCGACGCCGAGGTACGGGAAGCTGTCGAGCAGAACCGGCCGCATCCCGACGAGCGTCGAGAAGTCGTGCAGGTACTCGAGGATTCCGTGGGGGTTCGAGTACTCGGCCACGGCGACAAGGCCGCACGGGATGCCGGCCAGCGGGGACGGCGTGCGCGCGGCTTTCGCCGTCTCGTGGAAGAAGAACATCGACTGGACCCGCTCGATGAAGGCGTGAAAGTGGGCCGGCGGAGCCCGGAAGTACTGCGGCGCTCCAAGGATCACGGCGTCCGCCTCGATCATCCGCTCGAGGACCGAGCCGACGTCGTCGGCCGTCACGCAACGATATGGATGAGACGAGCAGTACGGCGAGCACGTGACCCGACACGGGGCGAACGTCCGCTCCGCCGCCTGGATGACCTCGACCTCAAGGTCCGGGGAAACGCTTTCCATCGCCTCCGCGACGCGGCGCACGAGGGTCGTTGTATGGCGGTTCGACCTCATCGATCCGACGATTCCAAACACCCGCAAGCTCTCTCCTTCGACGAATCGGCGGCAAGACCCGCACGATGGACCGGCACAGCGGATGGTAGCGGAGAAGTACGAGCGTCGTCGACCTTGGGCCAATCGGCTCCGGCCCGCTAGCAGCCTCCACCCGAACTTGGCTTGGAGGGGGAGGCCGCGGGGACCCCGCTCGCGGATGGGGCACCGGCTCCGATCGGGGTTCCGGGCCTCGCCGTGGAACTTGCGGCCCCCGTCGAGGCGGGAACCCGCACGTTGACGGTCACGACCACGGGGGGAGAGAGCGGCGCGTCGTTGGCGCGGACGAGTTGCGCGGACAGTCGGTGCCATCCTGAGCCCGCCAGCTTCCACGTGTGAGATGTCTCTCCCGTGCTGAAGCACGATGCCGACTCCGTTAGAGCAGGGTGTCTTGGCGCGGTCGGGGGCTCCGCGTCGAGGTAGTAGTGGTAGTGGTATCCCTCGCTTCCGAGAAGCCGGTCTGCGTTAAGGGCGCGGACCGTCACGGTCACGGCTCCCGCCGGAATCACGGCATCGGGAGTCGGAGCGAGGATGGTCAAGGTCGGAGACGGAACAGACTCCGCGGTGAGGAGCACGTAGGCAAGAGCCACCAACGCGATCAGGGTGCCCATCAGGAGGAACTCCTGCCAAGGCAGCGCGCGCCGTCGCTCGCGAGACGAATACCCGATGGCGCCGTGCCCCGTGTTGTGTGGGACAAGCACGCCTTGATACGCAGGACGCCGCTGTCCTTTCATGCGTTCTCCCCTCCTCTCGGCGCATGTCACGCCGCGTCGATCGCTTCGTCGAGGCTGCACGCAATGCCGTGTCGAAGGATCCTCCAAAGGATGCCTCGGCGGCCTCGACTCCGGAAGGAATCCGCTCCCGCAGATCCTGAACGACTGTCCGGTTCGGCCCAGGCCGAAGCGCTGGCGCAGGGTGCGCCACCTCCTCGCCAAGCGGGACAGGGCGATCGAACGCCCCCTTGAGCGAGGTGTCGAACGTCCACGATTGGGCTTGGCTTTGTCCGGGCGCCCGCCGAATTCGGAGGAATACTGGAAAGGTGAGGGGGGTCCCTGAGAGCCCTATAACCGCCAGGGAATACGGCGTGGCCAAGACGCGACAACCTGGCGGCCCTCATTTTCTGGAACCCTCCAGACGTACCCTCTTCCGACCCGTCCCTTTCTTCCATGGGGTCCGCGGAGTATCGTGACGGCGAGATGAGTCTCGTCGTAGCGGTGCGCGATGATCAGGATATCGTCGTGGCGTGCGACGGCCGCGTGCTCGCCGAGGACCTCTCGGTCATGGTCGACGACGCCCCCAAAACACTTGCCCTCAACGACGAGCTGTGCATCGGCCTGGCCGGTCCGACGGACGCGTTGCGCCACGTCCTGACCTCCCTCGGCCTCCGCTGCCGTGGCGCACACCCCGCTGATCTCCTGCAATCCTGTCAAGTTCGGTGCCCGATCGATATCGGGTACGAGGACGCGCGCGCGGAAGTCGTCGGCGTTCTGCAATGGATGTTGCGACGCGTTGCGCCGCCCGACCACGTGGGCAGAATCCCGTCGGTGCTCCTCGCGGGACGCCGTACCGACTCTACGGCGCTCGCCGCGTGGCAGTCGCCCCTGTGGGTCGCGGAAGAGAACGCGTTGGCGGGCCGCCACACCGCCTCGGTCGGACAGATCCCGCCTCGCGGGTCCCGAGAGCTGGCGGCGTTCCGTGAGGCCGCGGCGGGAGAGAGGCCCTCCGAGGACCGTCTTGCGCAGGCCGTGCGCATTTGCGCTCATTACTTCGGCCCCGACGGGCCGATCGGCGGGACTGTCTTCGTGCGTCGCCTGTCACAAGGATTCAGGCTCGCGCGCGCCGCGTGAGTTGTTCTCCCAGCTGCAGGTTGTGCCGCCCTCGACAGATACACAAACGTGGTTGAAGAACAGGAAGGGCTCTGGTAGGATTCTGGCAGTCAATATGCGAGAGTGCCAGATGAGTTGTGCTCGCGCCGGGGAGGACCATGCCACTCCGCCAAAATGAATGTCAGGCTTGCAGATATCGCTTTCGGACGCTGGAAGCTCCTGGATCCTCCGACGTCGCGGCTTGCCCGGCGTGCGGCAGCCGGGAGACTCGGCGCCTTCTCCCTCACGTCGCCGTTCAGTTCAGAGGGAGCGGCTACTACAAGACCGACCATGGTCGTTGTGGGAACGGCACGCGAGAGAACCGAAGCGAGGAGAGCGAGCCGATGGCGCCCTCATCCAAGGCAGCATCCACCGAGTAGCTGGGCGCGCTTGACCCCGGCGTGCCAAGGAAGCTGGGCGCCTTGGGGATGCCCAGGATGGTCCGGGCGCCTAGGAGATGGGGCGTCTCATCTCGAACTGGTCGACGAGCGGGGTGAACCCAAGTCGGGTGAGGAACTCCTGCATCCCAAGGTCCGCCCCATCGACGTTCAGCGCAGCGACGCGCGTCACGCCTTCCGGAACGTGCTCCGCCGCGTGAACGAGGAGAGCACGGCCCGCCCCGTGACGGCGGTGAGATCGTCGCACCACGAGCGAGAGGAGCCAACGCAGAGGTGCAGAGTACGCATAGGCTCCGATGCACTCCTCTCCGTCGAACGCTCCGACCAGCGAGACGTCGTCCGGTATCGAACGCACCGCGGAAACACGGTTCTCAAAGGACGGCAGCCAATCGATCTCCTTCGCGACGCGCTCGAACTGCGCGGGATCGATGGGGTGCAGAGCCCATTCGGATGGCGCACTTCCGGTGATCGCCGAGATGGGTGCAACAAAGGAACGAAGCTCCCGCGCCGTCATGAAGCCCGCCTTCTTGTAGGCCTTGATCGCCGGCGCGTTCTCCTGCAGCACTTCGAGAACGAACTCCTCGACGCCTCGGTCGACGAGCGTGGAGAGAGCGTGTTCGAACATGCCGCGGGCCAGCCCGCGGCCGCGGTATGCGGGGAGGATTCCCGTGCCGGCGTCGTAGGCGACCCGGCGGCCGCCCCACGCATCGACGCCGATGAGGGTGAACCCAACCATCCGTCCACCCTCGTACGCGCCGACGGATAGACCGTAGTCCACGGCGTTCTTCCGCATCCGCAGAAGTAGGCGCTCCTCGGTGAGGTCCGCGGGGGAGCCCATGGCGTAGTCGGCGAACGCTTCGAGAAACGCCGCGTGGACCCTGCTCACATCGACCGATTGCAGCTCGACCATGGCGTCATGATCTCGGTCCGCGCCCCGCGGCGCAACGCTCTCGGGCTCGGGACGATCCTGAGACGCTGCCGGGGGATACTGATTCGTGCCGAGCGGGGTCCTCGGCACGGTTCTGGGGAGGTAGACGATGGAGACGTCCGGGATCACGGTGAAACGCGTCGCGCCGCGGCAGGTTCTTGCAACGCTTCGACAAGTTGCGGGGCAGGAAGGGATTCTTGCCGCCATCGCGGAGCTGCGTCCGGCGGTCGCTGACGTCCTCGCCGGCCCACCCATAGCCCTGCGCCTCGGGTTCCCGCGCGGCGGGAAGATCGACGTGGAGATTACGTTCCCCGTGACAAAGGCCGGGCGGCTGAGCGGCTTCACGGCGAAGACCCTACCGGGGCTACCGGTGTTCTCGGTCACCCACGTCGGACCCGTCGTCGGCGGCGCCGAAGGGACGAACCTGATCGACACGCGCAAGAAGCTCGTGCAGTTTGTGAACGAACGCCAGATCCTCGTCGGTGACGATCCGGAGCGGTTTCTCTACCACGAAGGTGCGGAGACGCACGGAGATCGAACGGACCAGTACGTGACCGAGGTTCAGTACTCCTACCACACGCCGATGTGGCTCGAGGCGCTCGAACAGGGGACGAAGCGGATCGCCGGACCCGAAGCAGCACGCCGGGTGATGGCAGGAAGCGAGGGGATGGCGGAAGCGCTCGACGGGGGACGTGTCGTGTCGTGGATCCCGGAAGCGATCGACCGTCTTGACCGCGAGGTCCCTGCCGACCGCGATCGAGCCTGCATCCTCAACCGCTGTGCCCACCACTACATCGTTCAGAGTGGGATGATCCTCGAAGCCGCATGGAAAGAGGTCGGTAAGGATCTCCGCAAGCTGGTGGCGAGGATCACCGACGAGAAGCTGCTCGGAAGCAACTACTGGATTGACGAGTCCGGCTCCGAGCCTAGGATCATGATCGAGCGTCGGCCGGCGCGGCCGGAGGAGTACGAGAAGGCCCAGACGCCGGCCGAGAAGCGGTACGAGGCCTGCTTCTGCCCTCTCGTTCGCGACGCGATCCGCCGTGGCGATCGAGTGTCCCGCACGTTCTGTCACTGCTCCGGCGGCTGGTACGCCCAGGAATGGGCCATTGTCTTCGGCGAGACTCCTGAAGTGCGCCTGATTCAGACGATGCTCGAGGGCAAGGACTCCTGCGTTTTCGGTGTCGTGATTCCCGACGGATTCCTGTAGTCTCGAGGAACTCGCCGGCGCCGCGAAGAGCTACGCCGAACTTCCGAAATGGAACTCTCCAGCCTCGAACAGCGCGATACAGGCGTCGGCGGCGTTCGGATCATACCGCGTGCCTCGTCCAGCTCGGATCTCGCTGAGCGCCGCGTCGACTCCGAGAGCGGGACGGTACGGCCGGTGCGAGACCATTGCTTCGACGACGTCAGCCACAGCGAGGATTCGCGCCTCGAGGAGGATCTTGTCGCCGGGGAGTCCGAGGGGATACCCGCTCCCGTCCATGCGCTCGTGATGCTGCGAGACGATGCTTGCGACGGGCCACGGAAACTCGATTGAGCTTAGGATCTCCCGGGCGACGTCCGGATGGGTCTGGATGAGCCTGAACTCCGTCGTCGTCAGTTTCGACGGCTTGCTCAGGAGCTCCGCGGGGACAGCGAGCTTTCCGATGTCGTGCACGACGCTGGCTACGCGCAGGCCTTGGAGCGCCTCGCCCGGCAGGCCGATCCTCTCCGCGATGGCCACGGCGAGTTCGGTCACCCTCCGCTGGTGCCCGGCCGTGTAGGAATCCCGGACCTCGATGGCCGCCGCCAAAGCCTCGACCGTCTGGTTGAGAGTCCGAGCAAGCTGGCGATAGCTCTCTTCCGTCTTTGCCTTGGCCTCGATGAGTTCCTTCACGTCCTGTTCGAGTTCCAGCGCTTGGCGTTCGACATGCTGGCGAAGCTGCGCCTGGCGAAGGGCGACGGCAAGTTGGTTGGCGAGGTCCTCGGCCGCTTGCACAGCGTCGTCCGACGCCCCGTTCGGCAACGAGAACCCGACGTTGATCGAGCCAATCAACTCTCCGCGAGCGCGGAGCGGCGCCACAAGGTACGAGCGGATTCCTGCTTCGTGGAGGATCTCCTGCTTTCGAGAAAGCTGTCCGAGCGCTTCGACATCGTCGACCCGGCGCACGGCTCCCCGTGCAAGCTCGTCGACGACCCCGAGAAGCTCGATCGGCACAACCTCCCCGACCTGCATGACGGCCTTCCCGATGCCCTCCAGGGCGATGATTGTCGCCTCCTGCTTTTCGAGGTTGAACGTGGCGACGGTGACTTGTGTGCTCAGGAGGATGGCCTGCAACGCGCGGGCGGCGACCTGCGCCACGGATTCCGGGGAACGGGCCTCGAGGATGGCAATGTCGATGTCGCGCAGAATCTCGAGCCGCTTGGCGTGTCGCCGCAGTGTTTCCTCGGCCTGCTGCCGACGAGCCAACTCCTTCTGCAGCTCAAGGGATCGCTTCTCCAGTTTCTCGACAAGCCGGTCGCTGTACAGACGAAGGACCTCGGTCTCTTGGATGGGCGCCGGCTCGCGGGCCGTCGCCCCTTGGGCCGCCTTCTCGACGACGGCCTCGATTCGAGCGAGGAAGGCGCTGGGTTCGGTGGGCTTGCAGATGAAATCGTCTGCGCCGAGCTTCATCGCGAAGTCGGCGTCGCTGTCCTGGGTATACGTCGCGGTGTAGAAGACAAAGAGCTTGTCGTGGAGTGCTTGATCCTTCCGAATTTCTCGACACAGCCGGAAACCGTCCATCACCGGCATGAGGATGTCGGAGATGATGAGGTCGGGCGTATCGGCGCGCGCCTTCTCCAGGGCCTCCTCACCGTTCGTAGCGATGAGAACCTGATGCCCGTGTCCGGTCAAGAGCGCCGACAGGAGGTACCGGGCGTCTTCTTTGTCGTCAACCACCAGGATCTTCATCGCTCTCTCCTTCCCGTCCCGGGCGAGGGACTCTCCTGTCGTGTGCAAGGTAGACCTCAATCTGCGTGATAAACGTCTCGGGATTGATCGGTTTCTCGATGTACCCCGTGCACCCCGCGGCGAGAACCAGCTCCCTGTCTCCCGGCATGGCGTACGACGTCACGGCTACCATCGGCACGGGCGCAAGCCGCGGATCCCGACGCATCTCTCGTGCGACGTCGTATCCTGTCATCCCCGGGAGTTGGATGTCGAGCAGGATGATGTCCGGGTTCTCCCTTCGTGCGGTCTCGATTCCTTCCCTCCCGTCGCAAGCCGTGACCACCTCAAATTCGTGCCTCGTAAGAAGGTAGCTCATCAAGTACAGATTCTGTTCGTTGTCCTCGATGATGAGAGCTTTGCGCTTCATGATGTTCGACTCCCCAGCACCGGCAACCGGAACGTGAACGTGCTCCCACGGCCCGCCTCGCTTTCCACCGCGATGTCGCCGCCGAGCAAGGTCACCAGGCGCTTCGAGATTGACAGCCCAAGCCCCGTTCCTTCGTAGTTGCGCGCCAGTCCTGAGTCCACCTGCTGGAAAGGGACGAACAGCTTGGCGAGGGCCTCCTTCGTCATGCCGATCCCGGTGTCCGCGACCGACACAACGGCCCAGTCTCCGTCGATCCGGCAGTCGACGCGGACCTGGCCGGATGACGTGAACTTCACGGCGTTCGATAGGAGGTTCATCAGAATCTGGCCGACGCGTCGCCGATCGCTTCGTAGGATGCTCACGTCGGCGGCGACCTCAACGTGCAGCGCGAGCCCCTTCTTCTCGGCCAACGGGCGCGCGACTCCCGAGACCTCGACGACGAGTTCGGGAAGGGAAAACGGAGTCTCTTCGACTTTCATCTGTCCGGCCTCGATCTTCGAGATGTCCAGAACGTCGTTGATCAGCGCTAAGAGATGCCGGGCACTTGTCTGCACCATGGAGAGCTGCTTCTTTTGCTCGTCGTTCAGCGGGCCGGCAAGCTCCTGAAGGAGGATCCCGGTGAAGCCGATGATCGAGTTGAGCGGCGTCCGAAGCTCGTGCGACATCGTGGCGAGGAATGCAGACTTGAGGTGATCGGCGGCCTCGGCCCTCTCCTTGGCGAGTTGGAGTTCCTGAGCGGCCCGCGTTCGCTCGGTGATGTCGATCGACGTCCCCACAACGGCGACCGGAATGCCGTCCACACGGACGGGAGCTGCATTCGTCTGGTACGTTCGAACTTCCCCGCTCGCGCCGAGAAGGTCGTACTCGGTCTGCAGGTTTTCCCCCGCCAGAACTCTGCGTAGCTCACCCAACCACCGATCCCGGTACGGTTCCGGAATGCCGACCTCGTCGACCCGGCGTCCGATCAGATCGCCGATCGTCGCCTTGCTGGTCGGGCTCTGCATCGTGTAGCGGAGATCGCGGTCAATCGAGAAGAAGTCGACGGGGATGTTCTCGATGATCGTCCGGAGGTAGGCTTCGCTCTTCCGGAGCGCCTCCTCGACGACCCGTCGGTTCGTGATGTCCATGGAGGTCCCGATCAGCGCTTCGATCTCTCCCCCTACGCGTACAGGTGCGACGTTCGAGAGGTACGTCCGAACCTCTCCCGACTTGGTCACGATGTCGTATTCACTCTGCACGGCCTCGCCGGCGAGGGCGCGGCGGTTTTCATCGATCCACGTGTCTCGCAAGGAACCGGGGACATCGATCTCGTCGGCTCGGACGCCGACCACGTCTCCAACCGCGGCACGACTCGTCGGACTCTGCATCGTGTACCGGAGATCCCGGTCGAGGGCCCAAAAGTCGATGGGCATGTTCTCAATCAGGGTTCGCAGGTACGCCTCGCTTCGGCGCAGCGCTTCCTCGGCGACCCGGCGCGCGGTGATGTCGACGTGCGTCCCCACCATGCGCACCGGCGCTCCGTCCGATTCGCGGCGGACGAGGAATGCGCGGGACAGGATGTGGACGTAGTGTCCCTGCCGGTGACGCATGCGGAATTCCGTTTCGTAGCGGTCGGTCCGGCCGGCAAGGTAGTCCTCCTCGAGCTTCTGAATGCGCTCGCGATCGTCCGGGTGTACCAGAGAGCGGAACTCGCTGACCTCCCTCTCCATCTCTTCCCGCGTGTAGCCAAGCATGCTGGCCCACCGAGGGGAGTAGTAGGCCTTGTCAGCGAGAATGTCCCAATCCCAAACCCCGTCGTTCGCACCCCGCATGGCGAGCTCGAATCGCTCCTCGCTCTTCAGCAGGGCCTCCTCGGCGAGAGTTCGCTGGCGAACGTTGTGGCGCACGGCAACGACGGCTACGGCCAGGGCCGCAATCACGGCCGCGGCCGCCGCGAGCGTGGGGAGGAGCCACGGAGGCCACCGGAAGACGGTCACGGGCTTTTCGGATGCAAAGAGATGGCGGTCGAGCGCCGAGTAGTAGGGAGACTTCGGGTCTGCCTTCCACTGCACCAAGTCCGCGTCGATCCGCTCGATCAGCAATGGGGTGAGAGGTCCCCCTTTCGGCAACGCGAAGCGGATTTCGCTCGGGTTGAAGAGGATAGGCGTCCGCTCCACCGCATACTTCGACTCGTTCTCGAGGCCAAAGACGCGGTTTACGACGCCCGCGTCGGCCTCCCCACGATCCAGGAGGTCGAAGACGGCCGGGTAGTCTTCGACCTCGAGGAACGTACACGAGATCGCAAACCGATGGGCAAGGTCAACGATGCCCCCCGGATCGACCGTGTGCGTGCTTCCTCGCATCACGGCCACGCGAAGCCCGGCGAGGTCCGGGAGCGCCGGGATCTCGAGTCCTCTGCGGGCGTAGACGATGCCCCAGTTGACGAGGACCGTCTCTTGGGTGAAGGCGTACAGGTCAGCCCGCGAGGGTGTGTAGGCCACATCGACCATCAGGTCGATCTCGCCTGTTGCGAGGCGGGCCAGTCCTTCCGTCCACGTGCCGGCGACGTAGTGGATCGTCCACCCCTCACGGGCGGCGATCGCGTCCACGAGTTCCGGGAAGAGGCCCCGCGCGGTCCCTGCGCCGTCGATGTACACCTTCGGGGGGTTGTCGTAGACGCCGACGCGCACCTCAACGTCAGCGAGAGCGGAGAGCGCAACGGCCAAAGAGAGCACGCCAAGAACGACAAGAGTCCTCTTCGCCGCCACGGCACCACCTCCCGCAGGACTCTGAAGCATGCAACGTCGCGTTCGCTCGGTCTCGGCCTCTCACCCCGATCCTGGATGCGCAGGATGATCGACAGACTTTTGCGAGAGTACACCTCCGGTTCCCCGAAAGTCTATTCATCCGCCGTCGCCGACGAGTGCCCAAGGATGACCGAGGTATCTGAGCAGAGAAGCGGATGCGCCGACTCCACAGCGCTTGCAGGAGAAGCTAGAATGGTTCCTCACGGGAGTGAGAATGCGGACGAGGCCGTCGAAGACACCGCCGGGCGCGGGAAGTGCGCGGGCAACTATGGAGGAGCGCTTCGCTCAGCTTTTCGAAGCGATGACGGATGCTGCCTATCTTGTCGACACGGAGTCCGGAAGGATCCTCGCCTGCAACGCAGCCGCGGTGCGCCAAACCGGGTACTCCAAGCAGGAACTAGTCGGCAAGAACATCACCGCCGACATGCTTCCCACAGGTGACGTCCCCGATACCGCGGCGGCTGAGGCGCGGCTGGCTCTTGGAGGGAGCGACCGTTTCGTGGAGAGGAAACAGCGGAAGGACGGCACGATCTACACGGAGGAGATTGTCGTTATTCCCTTCGAACACGAGCCCCGGGACGTCCACATCTCGATCAACCACGACATCACCGACCGAGTTCGGAAGGAGAGAGAGCGCGCAGAGAGTGAAGCGCGCTACCGAAGCATATTTGAGTCTACGACCGACGCGATCTTCGTGTTCGATGTGGAAGGGACCATCGTCGAGACGAACCCCAACGCGTGTCGAATGTACGGCTACGCGGACGGCGAGCTTGTGGGACTCCCGGCCAAGGCGATCATTCATCCCGACTACTACCACGGCTTTTCGAACTTCCGCGCTTCGATCGAGAAAACCGGGCGGTTCCTCGCGCGCTCCATCAACCTCTGCAAGGACGGAACGCCCCTGGACGTCGAGGTGCACGGCGGCCCCTTCGTGTTCCAGGGTGCCCCCCATCTCCTCGCCGTGGTGAGAGATGTTCATGAGCAGCTGGAGGCTGAGCGCAGGCTTGAGGAAGATCGTCTCAAGCTCGAGCGACTTCACGAGGCGGCAAGCTTGCTTGAGGGCTGCCGAACTGAGGGGGACGTCTGCCGCGCCACCGTCGACGCTGCGCAGGTCATCCTGCGATTTGGTCTGTGTTCGCTCGACCTCGTCGAGGGCGAGCGGCTCGTCGTAAGAGCGACGTCGTCCGGACTGTCCCCGGAGGCCTCTGTCGCCACAAAGCTGTCCGAGGGGAACCTCGCCACCAAGACGTTGCGCACCCATCAGACCATCGTCTTCGGTCGCCCCGAGGAGGCCCCGGAGGCGCGGCCGACAAAGGCCGGATTCTTGTCAGGGATCAGCGCTCCGATCGGGAGTGTCGGTGTGTTCCAGGTTGCGTCGGAGGAGGCGAACGCCTTCACGGTGGAGGACGTTCGGTTCCTCGAGCTCCTTCTCGGACACACCGCGCAGGCCATCGCAAGGATCCGCCTCGAGGAGGAACTGGTCGCTCAGGCGAACCGCGATCCGCTCACCGGCGTCTACAACCGCCGCTACTTCAACCAGGTCATCGAGCAGGAGCTGGCGCGTTCGAAGCGCTACGCCCACCCCATCGGCTTCTTGATGATCGACGTCGACCGGTTCAAGGAGATCAACGATCGATTCGGACACCAGACGGGCGACCGCGTACTCCAGGGGGTATCTTCTCTTCTGAAAGACGCGCTACGGGAGTGTGACCTGGTCGTCCGCTACGGGGGCGACGAGTTCCTCGCCGTTCTCCTTGAGACGAACGGGGAGACCGAGTTGGTCAAAGCTCGCATTCTGGATGCCGTACAGGCCCGCTGCGGGACGGACGACGTGATTCCGTTCCCCGTTACGCTGTCGATCGGCTACGCTCATTGGGACCCGACGAGCGAGCGGGCGGTCGAGTCGGTGCTGTCGGAGGCCGACGCGCGAATGTACGATGCAAAGCGCCAGGCGAACGGCGCGGCGGGAGTCTCATAGCGGCCGCACGACCAGGAGCCGCCGATGGAGGGGCCTTGGATCTCTGGCAAGCGCTCGAGGAGCGCACGACATTTCGCAGCTTCGAAAGCCGCGCGGTGGACTCCGGAATCGTTCGTAAGGCCGTCCGAGCGGCCCTTTGGGCACCCGCGTACAACCACCTCTGGGAGTGGGCGTTTCTCCGCGTCGGGGACCCGGACCTTCGCATTCGCCTCGCCGATGCGTTCGAGATCCGCGACACCTCCGACCCCGCCAGGCTTCACGCCGCTTTCGATCCGTTGCCTGAGGAGGCTCGGCGGATCTACCTTCGAGCCCTCCCCGTGCAGCGCACGATGCTCCTGTCGGCTCCCGTCGTCCTTGTGCCCGCCTATCGACCCAAGCGCCTCGAGGCCACGCCGAGAAACCCCGCGGATCTGAACGCGCACGCTGCGATCTGGATGGGAATCGCCTACCTCCTCCTGTCGCTGGCCGAAGACGGGGTCGGCGGGTGCACGCTTGTTCCGGGCGATACGCGAGAGGGCAAGAGGCTCCTCGAGCTGCCGGACGATTGGGAAGTCGCCACGCTCCTTCCCATCGGGTACCCGCGAGGCCGGCTCGTCAGGAGTCCCCACCCGGACAGCATCGACGCGCACCTCCACGACGACAGGTTCCGCGGATTTGTTGGGCCCACAACGAGCGAGCCGATGGGGTGAT